>JAGCYZ010000014.1 GCA_017960545.1 Bacteroidales bacterium | reverse complement strand
CTGTACGAGAATCTCCGATAAGGGACTTCCTCCGGAATTTTACTTGACCCTGAGAGTGCGACCCACTCTCAGGATTGTTTTTGTAGTGATGTTGTTGAGCTTGCAAAGCGCCGATACGGTGGTGCCTTCGCGCTTGGCAATAGTGGAGAGCGTATCGCCGGACCTGATGGTCACGTACCTTGCGGCCTTGCGCTCGGCCTCCAGGCGCTCCTGCTCCAGGCGGTCGGCCTCGTCAGCCTCCGCAATGGCCTCCTCTTCGTCGTCAGACTCGGGAGAATAGCTGCTTTCTGGGTACAACATCGACTTCCTTATCACCAGGACGCTCTGCCTGAGCTCCTGGCTGTCCATATCCAACATCCATTCTGGATCTATGGCATAGCCCAGATAGCGGACCTCGTAATGCAGATGGGATCCGCTGGCCCTTCCCGTGGCGCCGCACAGGCCTATGACCTGCCCGGCCTCAACCCACTGGTCCTGCTTTACGTTTATCTGGGAAAGATGCCCGTAGAATGTTTCCAGGCCGTTGGTATGGCGTATCACCACCAGATTGCCGTATCCGGAAGAATACTTGGCCACGCGGACCTTGCCGTCGAATGTGGCATATACCTCACTCCCCTTGGGCATTGGCATATCGGTTCCCCTGTGATACCTTCCGCGGCGCTTGCCGTAACGCGAAGATACCTTTGTGGGGGTTATGGAGCCGGGGAAATGGTAACGGTCTGTAGAGTCTGCCAGCCAAACGTAGGAACGCAGGGGGAAATTGTCGTATGACAGGCCGTACGCATCGGGATTGGTGTTCCAATGCTTGGTATAGGTTGTGTCTGCACTTGCCACGTCACCGTCAATCCAATATCTCCAGGTATTGTCGGAATAAAGTATGATCTTACGGGCCGGGCTGGACGTGTCAAGGGTGTCCATTGCCATTACGTCGGGGTTGAGCGGGTCGAGCGACTTGACAGGCTGCATGGCGGGCCTGGGCACGAGTATCTCCGCCTTCTTTCGGGTTATCTCCTGGCCGGAGGAGGCAATGCAAATCATTGCGGCCATCACGGCCAGTATTGTTCGGTTCAGGTTCATCGTCTATTCTCTTACGGCTCCGAAGTCCTTTTTCAGGAGTTCTTCAGCCATTGATACTTTTTCTTCAAGCAATTCATCGTTCACGGCTTCGCATATGAAACGGAGGTAAGGCTCGGTATTGGAAGGGCGGATGTTGAACCACCACTTCTCAAATTCCATCCTGACGCCGTCGAAGTCCATCTTTGCCAGCGGGGTTTCCTTTGAAGCGAACAGTTCGCTCACCGCCGCTATGGCACCCGCCTTGTCTTCCACGCGGAAGTTGATTTCTCCGGAATTCCTGTACTTGCGCATAGAGGCTATCTGCCCGCTGAGGGTAATGCCTTCCTTCTTGAGGTCGCTGACAATGCTGAGCACTATGAGCGAGGACAGAAGGCCGCTGTCAGAGTAGAAGAAATCCTTGAAATAGTAATGTCCGGCGAGCTCTCCTCCCCAAAGTCCGTCAATCTCACGGAGCTTTGGAGCGGCGTAGGCGCGGCCCACCCTCCAGGTGTGAAGTTCAGCCCCGTATCCTTCAAGGAACTCCCCTACTGATTTGGAACTGCGTATTTCCTGCAGGACGCGCGGATTCCTGAATCCGCGGCGGTCGCAGAAATAGCGCGCCATAAGGGCTACCACCAGGTCCGGGGGTACAAACTGGCCTTTTTCATCGACAAACATCACCCTGTCCGCGTCTCCGTCATAGATGACACCCACGTCGGCTCCCTTTTCCTTCACCAGCTGCATAAGCGGTTCCACGTTCTTTGCCACCAGCGGATTGGGCTCGTGGTTGGGGAACCTGCCGTCCAATTCATCGAATATATACCAGGGATCCTGGCCGAAAACCTGCTTTGCAAACAGGTTGGCCATTCCGTTTGACAGGTCAAAGGCAATGTTCAGGGAGGAATAATCCTCTTTGAAGCGCATCATAAAGGCAAGGTAATCTTCCATTATGTCCACCTCAGTCACCTTTCCCCTGACCGGGGCGGCGGGAGTGGGTTTCCCCTCCCTTATCCAGGCCTCTATCTGCCCCAGACCCGTGTCGTATCCTACCGGGAGGGCATTCTCCCTGGACACCTTGAGACCGTTGTAACGGGCCGGATTGTGAGACGCAGTAATCTGGACCGATGCCTTCATCCCGTAATGCACGGTACCGAAATAAACCATAGGAGTAGAACTGAGGCCAATGTCCAGGACATCCGCCCCGGCATCGGTTATTCCGCGCACAAGGCTGTCGTGAATCTCCGGCGAGGAGACCCTGCAGTCCCTTCCAACAAGCACCTTGTCCGCCTCAAGGAGGCCTACAATGAAGTAACCTACCTTATATGCGGTATCGGCGTTGAAATCAGTGCCGTAAATTCCCCTGATGTCATATGCGTGAAATGCTCCCATAGCTATTTGATTTTATAGTTGTAACGCGGCGAAACCTTCCCTTTGGATATTCCCACCAGTTTCTTGGAAAGCATTTTCTTGCGGATGGGGGGCACCAGGTCCGTGAACAGGACACCTTCAAGATGGGACATCTCGTGCTGTACCATCCTGCAGGCAAACTTGTCCAGTTTCTCGGTCTTCTTCTGGAAGTTTTCGTCGTAGTATTCAATGGTGATGCTGTCCGGACGGGTTACGTCGGCATAGATGCCGGGCACGGAAAGGCAGCCCTCGCTGTACTCGCATTTGCTTGCGCTGGACTCCACTATCACCGGATTGATCATCACCCTCTTGAAACCGGCCAGATAGTCATAGACATCCGTCATTACGTCTCCGTCAACTATGATCACCCTGAGGGACACCCCTATCTGGGGCGCAGCCAGACCGCATCCTTCCGAGGCGGCGAGAGTATCCTTAAGGTCTGCGACGAGCGCTGTCAGTTCTTCTTTCTTCTCAAGGTCAGCGGGGGCCGCCTGCTGGCGGAGCACCTCTGACCCATACAGGTAAATAGGTCTTATCATATAGTCCGGTTTCTGTCCAAATAACCCTGCAATATTATTGCCGCGGAGATCCTGTCAACGGAATTTTTGTCCCGGCGGTCGCTTTTTTTCATCCCCCCTTCTATCATTGCCCTGTGGGCCAGGACGGAGGTAAACCTTTCGTCCTCAGTCACTATGGGGACGGAGGGGAACTTCCTGGCAAGCGTCTTCAGGAACACGTCCACATCGGCCGCCGCCTGCGAAGGCTTCCCGTCCATATTGATGGGATACCCCACCACGAACAGGCTTATCGGCTCCTTTGAGGCATAATTTTGGAGATATTCTATTATCTTTGCAGTTGGTACGGTTTCCAGGGGAGATGCGAAGATGCGCAGCGGGTCGCTTACCGCGATTCCCGTCCGTTTTTTTCCGAAATCAATACCCAGAATTCTCTCCATAGCCTGCAAATTTAGTTTAAAAGTATGTCCAAAGCAAAAAAAGAGAATAAAGTCAAGGATTTCAGGGTGAACGTGGTAGATGACGCGTCCCACAGGCAGATATGGGAACGCAAGTTTACCCGCGGCAGTTTCATAGCCGCAATAATAAGCACTCTTGTTATCCTGGCGCTCATCGCATACTGCCTTGTGGCCTTTACACCGCTCCGCACCACCATACCGGGTTATCCTAACGCCCAGACCAAAAGGGACGCCATCCAGAATGCCCTCAAGATAGATTCCCTGGAGAACATCATCTCCCGCTGGGAGCTTTATTCCATCAACCTCGGCCGAATTGTGGACGGAGAGGAGCCATACCGCATCGACAGCACCATCCTGGCAAGCCAGGAAGGGCGTCTTTCCGGACTGGAAGCGGAATACCTGGCCGGAAAGGACTCCCTGCTGCGCCAGACCGTGATGCAGGAGGAGCAGTTCTCCATCTCCGGAGGCGAAGGCAGGCAGCTCACCATAGAGGGAATGCATTTCTTCACCCCGCTCAGCGGCGTGGTTTCCCAGGACTACGACCCTGTCCTGCATCCATACATTGACATCACCGCCCCGGCGGGATCGGTGGTGCTTTCCATCCTGGACGGAACCGTTATCTTTGCCGGCTGGAACGACGAGAGCGGCTACACCATCCAGATCCAGCACGCAAACGACATCGTTTCCATATACAAGCACAACCAGAAACTCTTGAAGAAGACCGGTGACAAGGTTTCTGCGGGAGCGTCGATAGCCCTTGTGGGCAATACCGGCTCCCTTACAACCGGTGACCACCTCCACTTTGAACTATGGTATAAAGGGGATGCCGTTGACCCCACAAAATACATAAGCTTCTAAAATGAAACGCCACATTGCCATTCTAGGTTCCACAGGATCCATAGGAAGCCAGACCCTGGACGTGATCCGCGCCCATAAAGACCTTTTCCAGGTTGACCTGCTCACGGCCAACAACAACAGCCGCCTGCTTATCCTTCAGGCCCTGGAATTCAATCCATCCAGCGTAGTCATCTGCAACGAATCCAAATACAAGGAGGTTGCGGACGCGCTCCAGGACAAGGACATCAAGGTCTTCTGCGGGATCAGTTCCATCTGCGAGCTGGTCAAGGGCGAAGCCATTGACATCGTTGTCGCGGCAATGGTGGGCTTCAGCGGCCTCCAGCCCACGATTTCTGCCATAAAGGCAGGGAAGATAATCGCCCTGGCAAACAAGGAGACCCTTGTTGCCGCGGGCTCCATCATAATGGCGCTTTCCAAGCAGTACAACGCTCCCATCCTTCCGGTGGATTCGGAGCATTCCGCAATATTCCAATGCCTGCTGTGCGCCCAGGGCAACGCGCTTACAAAGATCCACCTGACTGCGTCAGGCGGTCCCTTCCGCGCGTGGGACAAGGACCGCATAGCCCACGCCACGGCGGCCGAAGCGCTCAAGCACCCCAACTGGAATATGGGCGCAAAGGTCACCATCGATTCCGCAACGATGATGAACAAGGGCTTCGAAGTGATGGAGGCTAGGTGGCTGTTCGACGTAAAGCCTTCGGACATACACGTGGTGGTCCACCCGGAATCAGTGATCCACTCGATGGTGGAGTTCGAAGACGGCGCTGTCATCGCCCAGATGTGCTGCCCCGATATGCGCGAGCCCATCCAGTTCGCCCTCAGTTTCCCGCAGCGCCTGTCGCTGGACAACCGCAAACTGGATTTCGCGGCACTGGGACACCTGAGTTTCTTTGAGCCCGATACGGACAAGTTCCCCAACCTGGCGCTGGCTTTCGACGCCCTGGAAAAGGGCGGGAACATCCCCTGCGCGCTCAACGCCGCCAACGAGGTAGCCGTTGCGGCATACCTTCACAACAGCATAGGTTTTTACGATATCCCCGCCATCATAGAAAAATGCATTGCAGGTACGGCATTTGTAGCAAAACCATCGCTCGATGACATATACCTCACCCACGAGGACACCCTGGCCCGGGCTAACAGACTCATATGACGGCGTTGTTCAAAACCTTGCAAGTAATACTTGCCCTGTCCATACTTATTCTGACTCACGAGCTGGGGCATTTCACCTTTGCCAAGCTCTTCCATATACGGGTGGACAAGTTCTTCCTCTTCTTTGACTTCGGAGGCAGGAAACTCTTCAGCACAAAGGCCAAATGGTTTGTCAAGCTGTTCCCAAAGGCAAAGGACTGGGAGACGGAATACGGCATTGGCTGGTGTCCCCTTGGCGGCTACTGCAAGATCAACGGAATGATTGACGAGTCCCTTGACCTTGAAACAATGAAGCAGGAACCCAAGGAATGGGAGTTCCGCACCAAACCCGCCTGGCAGAGGCTGCTGGTAATGTTCGGAGGAGTGCTGTTCAACTTCATAACGGCAATCATCATCTTCTCCTCCATACTTGCGGTTCAGGGCCGGTCCTACATCCGCAACAAGGGGAACAAGGTATATGTCAACCAGACGGCCTATGAGATGGGCTTCCGCAACGGAGACGAAATCCTGCTGCTGGACGGGCGCGCGCCGCTTGCCTTCAACGACCTGCAGGCGGACATCGCCCGCAAGGGAGTACGCAAGGCTACGGTCCTGCGCGGAACGGACACCCTGGACATATACATAGACCAGTCTATGATAGGAGAGGTGGTGAACGGCGGCACTATGTTCGAACTGGCCATACCCTTCGTCATAGACCAGTTCCAGGAAGGGTCCCCGAATGCAGGCAGCGGCCTTCAGAAGGGCGACAGGATCCTGGCCTTCGAGGGAAGGAGCTTCCAGTTTGTTCAGGATTGCAGGGAAATACTGGCGGAGCACAAGGGCGAGACCATAGAAGCCACTTTCCTGCGCGGGGCTGACACCCTCGCCTGCAATGTCAAGGTGGATACGCTGGGACAGATAGGCGTGGCGCTGCAGCTGCCGGGAGTGGAATACATCAATTATTCTGCGCTTTCGGCCATTCCCGCAGGCATAAAATACACCTGGGAGATGATCGTGGGTTATGTGGACGACCTCAGGCTGGTGGCCACGCCCTCAACCCAGGCATACAAGTCGGTTGGCAGTTTCATAGCCATAGGACAGGTATTCCCTTCCGTATGGGACTGGAACCAGTTCCTCAACATTATGGCAATGCTTTCCATAATGCTTGGAGTGATGAACCTGCTGCCAATCCCGGGGCTGGACGGAGGCCACATCCTGTTCACCCTGTACGAGATGGTCACCAGGCGCAAGCCTTCGGACCGCTTTATGGTAGTGGCGCAGATGGTGGGTATGTTCCTGCTGTTCGCGCTGATGTTCCTGGCATTCGGGAACGACATAGCAAGATTAATTAAATGATACACAATATGAAACGCTGTTTTAAACTGATCCTGGCAAGCATTGCCGTGCTGACAGCCCTCACCGGCTGCAAGACCAGCTCCAAGACCCTCCTGCCCAACATCAGCGGAAAGGCCGGAGAAGTAATAGTTGTGATTGACAGGGAGAACTGGGAAGGGGAACTTGGCAACGAAGTGCGTCTCCTCCTTGCGGACGACTGCCCCTGGCTTGCCCAGAAAGAACCTCTCTACACATTGGTGAACGTAAACCCCAACGCTTTCATAGATATGTTCAAGGTGCACCGCAACATAGTGTACTTTGACATCAACCCCCAGGTGGCCACCGAGGGCGTAACCTACAGGGCCGATATGTGGGCCGCTCCGCAGTGCGTGATCCAAATAGCCGCCGCCAGCAGCGAGAACGCCGTGGAACTTCTGAAAAACGAGGGCGAAACCATCGTGGCTGTGATAGAGCAGGCCGAGAGGGACCGCGTCATTGCCAACTCCCGCCGCTACGAAGAGCGCTCCCTGGCGCCCCAGGTGATGGAGATAATGGGCGGCGCGCCCCACTTCCCTTCCGGCTACAAGCTCAAGAAGAAGACGGACAACTTTATCTGGATCGCAGATGAGAAGCAGTACACCAACCAGGGAGTATTCATTTATAAATACCCTGTAACGGAGGCCGAGCCTTTCAGCCTTGACAACATAATCAGGCACCGCAACCAGTTCTTGAAGGAGAATGTACCCGGAATGTTCGACGGCACTTATATGATCACGGCGGACTACATCCCTCCCACCGTGTCCTACCTTCAGTACAAGGGCCGCAGCTTTGCCCAGTGCAGGGGCTTCTGGGAGGTTTACAACGACTTTATGGGCGGACCTTTCGTCTCCCACTCATTCTACTCCCAGGATGGCAAGGACGTGATTGTCCTGGAAGCATTCGTATATGCCCCCAAATATGACAAGAGGCAGTACCTGCGCCAGGTAGAATCCATTCTTTACTCATTTGAATGGGAAAGCGCCAAGGAATAAAAAAATATTTTGTCTTGTTAAAAAGAATTTATACCTTTGCGTTCCAAAACTTTGGTGGGTTCGTATAACGGCTAGTACTCGAGATTTTCATTCTCGCAATAGGAGTTCGATTCTCCTACCCACTACCAAATATTAAAAAATACTACAATGGCAAATAACGCATCTGCTGAAAAAGCCAATCGCCAGAGCGAGAGGCACAGACTGCATAATAGGTATTATGCACGTACTACACGCAATGCCATCAGGGCATTGAGGAACACAACTGACAAGAAAGCCGCAGAGGCTTCCGCTCCCAAGGTTTATGCTATGATCGACAAGCTCGCAAAGATAGGCCTCATCCACAAGAACAAGGCTTCCAATCTCAAGAGCGGGCTTCAGGTTTACATCAATAAACTTTCCTAGACACTCAAGCTGCTGATAGCAGCTTTTTTTTCGGGATGTAGCGCAGTTGGCTAGCGCACTACGTTCGGGACGTAGGGGTCGGGCGTTCGAGTCGCCTCATCCCGACAAACAGCCGGAAGAGGGTTTCTCTTCCGGCTGTTTTCGATTATTGTTCCTGATGCTTGGGACTATATGATGCCCTGCTCCAGCATTGCGGTGGCTACTTTCATGAAGCCGGCTATATTGGCGCCCTTGACATAGTCAACGGTACCGTCCGGCTGGGTGCCGAACTTGACGCACTGGGAGTGGATGGAAGCCATAATGAAATGAAGCCTCTCGTCAACCTCCTTGGCCCCCCAGCTGATGTGGGAAGCGTTCTGCGTCATCTCCAGGCCGGAAGTGGCCACGCCACCTGCGTTGACGGCCTTGCCGGGAGCGAACATAATTCCGTTGTGCTGGAAATAATGGATTGCTCCGGGCTCGCAGCCCATATTGGAAACCTCGCAGCAGCACCAGGTGCCGTTAGCCTTGAGTTCCTTTGCATCCTCCTCTGAGAGCTCGTTCTGGAATGCGCAAGGAAGGGCGATGTCGCACTTCACGCTCCAGGCCTTCTTGTCAGGGGTGAAGAACGCCTTGTCCGGGAAACGGGTGGCCATATCCTCAACCTTGTCGCGGTTGGAAGCCCTCATTACCAGCATATAGTCAATCATCTCCGGAGTTATTCCGTCAGGTATCTCGCAGACTCCGTCAGGACCTGAGATAGCAACCACCTTGGCGCCAAGTTCAAGAGCCTTCTTGCTGGCTCCCCAGGCAACGTTGCCAAAGCCTGAAACCGCAATGGTGCAGCCCTTAATGTCCTTGCCAATCCTGTGGAGCATATTCTGGGTGAAATACAGGGCGCCGAAGCCTGTGGCTTCCGGACGCAGTACGGAACCGCCCCAGGTGGATCCCTTGCCGGTAAGCACTCCGGTATTGTACTGGCGCGCAAGTTTCTTGTACTGGCCGTACATATAACCTATCTCACGGCCGCCTACGCCCACGTCTCCGGCAGGAATGTCCTGGTCAGGGCCTATACACTGCCAGAGCTCCTGCATGAAGGCCTGGCAGAAACGCATTATCTCGTCATCGCTCTTTCCCCTGGGGTTGAAATCCGAACCTCCCTTGGCTCCGCCCATAGGCAGGGTGGTAAGGGCGTTCTTGAATGTCTGCTCAAATCCAAGGAACTTGAGCATTGAAGGGGTGACCGCCTTGTGGAAACGGAGACCTCCCTTGTATGGTCCAATAGCGCTGTTGAACTGGACACGGTATCCGGTATTGGTCTGAACCTCTCCGCGGTCGTCAACCCACGTAACACGGAACGAGAAGATGCGGTCCGGCTCAACCATCCTCTCTACTATCTTTGCTTTTTCAAATTCTGGATGCTGGTTGTAGATGTCCTCTATGGATTCCAGCACTTCCTGAACGGCCTGCAGGTACTCTCCCTCTCCGGGGTACTTGGCACTCAGCCTGGCCATTATTTCTGTGGTTTTCATAAAAATGGTTATCAGTTAGTTAGTTGTATTATTTCACTTCCCAGGTGGATCCGCTGTGAAGCAGGTCGTACACCGTGTGTATCTTGGACTTGTCAGTAACCTGGGCGACCTGCTCGGTCATCCTCTGGTCATAGGTCCTGTCCGCCACGTCGCGGATTACGCCAAGGGCAACGGGCAGGCCCGGTCCCTTCATCTCCGCCAGCATCATATGGATTCCCATATTGTCTGAGTGGGCGTCGTGGGTAAGGACATCGTCAATGGTGAATCCGTCTTCCCCGATGGTGACAGCCTTGAGCCCCATATTGAACAGCACCAGACCCTTGTTCCTGTCCTTTCCAAAGAGCATCTTCTCTCCGTGGCGAAGGACTATGGTGCGGTCTGCGCGTACGGCCGGATCGGAAAGGTTCCTGTGGGCTCCGTCATTGAAAATGACGCAGTTGGTGAGCATCTCCACCACCGAGGTCCCGTCGTGGAGGGCGGCGGCGGTCATAATCTCTTCGTTGAGCGCCAGCTCCACGTCAAGGCTTCGGGCAAAGAAGGTTCCCTTTGAACCAAGCACGAGGCTTCCGGGATTGAAAGGCTGCTCTATGGTCCCGTAAGGGGATGTCTTTGTTATGGCACCGAGTTTTGACGTAGGAGAATACTGGCCCTTGGTGAGGCCGTATATCTGGTTGTTGAACAGGATGATATTGATATCTATGTTCCTGCGGATTGCGTGGATGAAATGGTTTCCTCCAATTGCAAGGGCATCTCCGTCACCGCAGGCCTGCCATACGGTAAGCCTTGGGTTGGCCACCTTTATTCCGGTGGAGATAGCGGTGGCGCGACCGTGGATGCTGTGAAATCCGTACGTGTCCATATAATATGGAAGGCGTGAGGAACAGCCTATACCGGATACCACCACGTAGCGTTCCTTCTCATAGTTCAGCGCTTCGCTTACCTTTGGCATCGTGCGCTGGAGGGCGGCCAGAACGGCGTGGTCCCCGCAACCCGGGCACCAGCGGACTTCCTGGTCGTTCTTGAAATCTTTGGCAGTAAGTACAGGCATTACAGATATTGTTTAATGGCCTCGACGAGCTCGCTCACCAGGAACGGCTGGCCTTGTACCTTGTTGAACTTTTCAAAACAGAACTCAGGGAAGCGGGAGCGCAGGTAATCTGCAAACTGGCCGCAGTTGAGTTCACAAACGAGCACTTTCTCAAAACCGGAGAACACTTCGCGGGTGTTCAGGGGAAGAGGGTTGATGAAGTCGAAATGGGTGTAGGATACATTGTATCCGGCTTCCCTGAGATCGTGGAACGCACTGGCAATGTGGCCGTACGTACCGCCCCAGCCAACTATAAGGAGCTTGCCGCTCTGCTCGCCCTGAACGTGCAGCAGAGGCACGTCCTTGGCAATGCGGGCAACCTTCTCCGCTCTCTCCGCCACCATTGTGGCGTGGTTGAGCGGGTCGTTGGAAAGCACGCCCTCGTGATTCTTCTCAAGACCGCCCTTGCGGTGCTCGTAGCCTTTCTGGCCGGGAAGCGCCCAGCGGGGAACCAGGGTTTCAGGATCCCTGCGGAACGGATAGAACTTCTGACCGGGCTCGAGTTCTCCGCTGACAAGCGGGGGAACTATGTCCGGATATTCGTTCAGGTCCGGGATGAGCCAGGGCTCGCTTCCGTTGCCAAGGAAGCCCTCCGAGAGCAGGATGACAGGTGTCATATGCTCCAGGGCGAACTTGCACGCCATATACGCCGCGTAGAAACAGTTGGCCGGTGAATGTGCGGTCATAACCGGGATGGGGCACTCTCCATTCCTTCCGTAAAGGGCCTGGTTGAGGTCTGTCTGCTCCGTCTTTGTAGGAAGTCCCGTGGAGGGGCCTCCGCGCTGAACGTCAACGATGACAAGAGGCAGCTCTGTCATTACGGCAAGGCCCAGGGCCTCCGATTTCAAGGACAGGCCGGGGCCGGAAGTGGTGGTTACCGCAAGGTCTCCCGCGAACGCCGCGCCAATGGAAGTACAGATTGCTGAAATCTCGTCTTCCGCCTGGAAAGTCTTGGCACCCAGGTTCTTGTGGATGGCAAGTTCCTCAAGGATTGCGGTGGCGGGGGTAATGGGATAGGATCCGCAGAAGAGCGGACGGCCGGATCTTTCAGCGGCCGCGAGAAGTCCCCAGGCGATGGCCTGGTTTCCTGTGATGTTCCTGTAGGTGCCTTTACGGGCCGCCTTCACAGGTTCGATAGTGTAAGTGTTAGGTATTGCCTGGACATTTGCAGAATAATAGTACCCGTCATTGAGGACTTTCTTGTTAGGAGCGATCATCTCAGGATGCTTCTTGGAGAATTTCTTCTCAAGATACTGGTAGATCGCTTCAAGGGGACGGTTGAATATGTAGCAGGCTATTCCAAGCGTGAACATGTTCTTGCACTTGAGGATAGACTTCATATCCATTCCGCTGTCCTTGAGACTCTCCTTTGTCATCGTGGTGATTGGAGCGGTGATGATTGTCCTGTCTTCCACGCCCAATTCCTCGAAAGGATCATCCGTAACAAATCCGGCCTTCTTCATTCCGGCCTCGTCAAACGCGTCGGCATCCACCAGGATCATAGCGTGACGCTTGCACCACCTGGCATTTGCCTTGAGTGCCGCAGGGTTCATCGCTACAAGAAGATCGCAATAATCTCCCGGGGTGTTGACGTCGGAACTTCCAATGTGTACCTGGTAACCGGATACTCCTGAAACCGTTCCGTGAGGTGCCCTGATCTCAGCCGGAAAATCCGGGAAAGTTGACAGGGCGTTGCCATAAATGGCGGACATATCTGCAAAAAGGGACCCCGTGAGCTGCATACCATCCCCGGAGTCCCCTGCAAATCTAATCACAACATCTTCAGTATCAATTACTTTGTGTTGCATAGACTATATTTGGGTTAATACTATTGCTGTGCCTGCGCCTGGGCCTGAAGCTGGGCTGCAAGAGCCTCCAACGTCCTGTCTTCAGGAATGTTCAGGGCCCTTCTTGCCGCTCTGGTGAGATCTACGCTCTGGCTCTCGTCAACGTAAAGTGCGGTATTGATGTCAAATACGTAGATATAGCCTCCCTCCTTTGCCAATTTGGTAACTGCTTCCTGAGCTTTCTGCTGGATAGGGGCCATAAGGTTCTGCTCCTGCTGCTGAAGCTCAAGCTGGATTGACTGCTGGAATTCCTGAACCCTCTGCTCAATGTCAGCGAGCTCTTTCTGCTTGCTCTCAAGAATGGCTGCTGTCCAGGTGGAAGCTTTCTGCTGATACTGGCTCATCTTTGAGTTGTACTCGTCAACCATTACCTGGAAAGTCTCCTGAGCCTCCTGCTGTGAAGCATTCATAGTCTCCCTTGCTGCATCCATCTCAGGCATGAGATAAACGAGTTCCTGAAAGTTCACGTGAGCAAACTTCTGTGCGAAGGCTGCTACTGAAACGAATGCCATTGCGGCGATCAAAACTAACTTTTTCATATCCTTAAATATTTATTTATTTCTAGAACTGTTGTCCTATAACAAAGTGGAACTGGCTCCTTCCGTACTGCTGGTCGTCGAATCCCCAACCCCAGTCAACTCCAAGAAGGCCCACCATAGGGAGGAATACCCTGACTCCCACACCCGCAGACCTCTTGATCTGGAACGGACGGAAGTCCCTGATGTCAGCCCAGGCGTTTCCTCCTTCAAGGAACAGCAGCGCAAAAATGGTTGACTGCGGCTGAAGGATGACAGGATAGCGGAGCTCCACTGTAAATTTATCATATACGTTACCGGCGTAAGCATAACCCGATGAGTTATACTTGGACGGCAGGTATGGTGTCAAAGAATAATTCTCGTATCCCCTCAGTGAGATGACTTCGGATCCGTAGGTGTTGTAACCGGACATTCCGTCTCCTCCCAAAAGGAAGCCTTCGAACGGAGAATACCCCAGATTCCTGCTGTAGTAGCCGAGATATCCGAACTGGGCCCTGCTCATCAACACGAGGTCACCAACCAACTTGGCATAAACCGTACCAGAAAACTTCCATTTGTGATATTCAATCCATTTATACCGCTGCTGTGCCGTCTGGGCGTCATAATTTATTGACTCCGGATTCTTGCGCAAAAGCGAATATGGAGGCGTCAGCTGAAGGGATGCGACGAATTCCGAACCCTGGCGGGGATAGATCTGCTGGTCAGTTGACGTCCTGGAAAGATTGAGGGAATAACTGAGGTTATGGGAGATACCGTCGTCAAAGATGAACGAACCGGAATACCAGTTTGCAAGCCGGTAGGTCTGCCAGCTGAGGCCGTTGTACAGCACAAAATAGTCGTCAGGCCACTTGAGCCTGGTACCTATTCCTCCCGCAAATCCAAACACCTCCATCTGGCGGTCGTTGCTCAGGATGTTCCAGGCAAGATAGGAGTTTGTCTGGCGGGTGTAATATGCCGAGAGGCTGAGTGAAGTAGGCTTCTTGCCAAAGAGCCAAGGCTCCATGAAACTGGCGGTAAGGGCGGTATAGTATGTACCGTTGGTCTGGAAACGGAGCGAAAGGGTCTGGGCGTCTCCCAGCGGGACGGGCCTCCACGCGCCTTTCTCGAACATCCTTCGGGTGGAGAAGTTGTTGAAGCTTACTCCAAGGGAACCTACGAAGGTCCTTCCTCCCCATCCTCCGGAAAGCTCCAACTGGCTGGAAGGCTTCTCAGTAACGTTGTAAACGATGTCAACGGTGTTGTTAAGCTGGTTTGGAACTACTGAATAACCCTTGTTGGGGTCCATTATGGCTTCAGGGTCGAACTGGCCAAGCGAGGCGATCTCCCTGATGGACCTTTCGAACTGTGTCTGTGTGAACAGATAGCCAGGACGGGTATATACCTGACGGCGGACAACCCTCTCGTTGGTGAGGTCGTTGCCGTTGATGACAATGTTGTTGAGGGTGGCCGGCTTGCCTTCTGTGATACGGAGTTCCAGGTCAATAGAATCTCCCTGGATGTTAAGCTCCACCGGAGTGATGTTGAAGAACAGGTAGCCGTTGTCGCGGTAAAGCTTGGAAACGTCATAGTCGCTTTCCTTGCCGCCGCCGTACAGCCTCTTTTCAAGGGTGACTATGTCATAGATGTCTCCCTTGTTGATGTTCAGGATCTGGTTGAGCTGCTCTGCGGAATACACGGAGTTTCCGGTCCAGGTGATGTCCCTGAAATAATACTTCTGGCCCTGGTCCAGGTAGAAGTCTATCGCCAGTTTGTTGGGCTCGATGTAGTAGATGGTATCCTTGAGGATTCGGGCGTCACGGAATCCGGCTTCGTTCATGGCGCTTACAAGGCCTTGCTTGTCGTTGGGGTATTCCTTCTCGTTGAATTTCTTGGAATGGAAGAAGTTGTACCATTTGCTGGACTTGGTCTTCTTCATTGACTTGGCAAGCTTGTATTCCTTGACGTCGTCGTTTCCGTAGAAATTGATGTCCTTGATCCTTACCCTGTTTCCCTTGTCAATGGCGTAGTTTACCCTGATGGCGTTCTGGATCACGGTATCGGCCTGGGTCTCTATCTTGACCTCGGCGTTCAGGTAGCCTTTCTCGGAGAAATAGCGCTTGATGATGTCAGAGGAAGTCTGGGCCACGTAATCGGAAAACTCCCCTCCCCTCCTGAAATTGAGCCTCTCCTGGAGGTCTGTCTGCTCGCTCTTGCGGACACCGCTGAAAGTCCAGCGTGAAACCCTGGGCCTTTCCTTGAGGGCGATCTTCAGATACACGGAATCCCTGTTGGAACTGAGGCTGTCAACCTTGAGGGCGACATCCTCGAAATACCTTTGGAGATAGAGGCGGTCCACAACAGCGTTAAGTTCGTCACTGGGGACAATCACCTCCATACCCTTGCGCAGGCCAGTCTGCTGGATGACCTGCTGGGCGTTGAAATAATGGTTTCCCTCTACGGTTATGTCTCCAAGGATGAACTTCCTTGGATTATTATAGTCTACCTCAAAGCCTGTCTGCTGGGCCGCCGCGAAAAGGGGCATAGCCAGCACGATGACAGAGAATATGAGTTTAGATAGCTTCATCTAGTTCAGTTTTCCAAATAAGTCCACAAATATAATTCAATTATTTGACTTTTCCATATCGGCGGTCCCTCTTCGCGTATTCTTCAAGAGCTTTGTCAAACTGCTCCTCCCTGAAGTCCGGCCAAAGGGTCTCCGGGAAATACCATTCGGAATACGCTGCCTGCCAGAGCAGGAAGTTGCTTATGCGCTGCTCCCCGGAAGTGCGGATTATCAGGTCCGGATCAGGAATGCCGTAGGTGACCAGGTACTTCTCAAGGTCCGTATCCCCTGCGGCAGCCATCTTCAACGCAGCCTGGGAGATATCCCATTTGCCGCTGTAGCTCAGGAAGACGATCAGGGTAAGCACCGTATTGTCCTTTGTGGTGGCTTCAAGGGAAGCGATGGCGGCCTGGAGCGGTTTGGAAAGCTTCTCCTTATTGCCAAGGACCAGGAAACGGACGCCGTTGTCGCGGAGGTTGTTCACCTCCTGGCGGATGGAATCCATCATCAGTTCCATCAGGGTGTTGACCTCATCCTTGGGACGGTCCCAGTTCTCTTCGGAAAATGCAAAAAGAGAAAGATACTTGACTCCCCTGCGGCCGGCCTGTTCCACGCACGCCTTTACGCTCCGGACTCCGTTCTTGTGGCCGAAAACCCGTTCCTGTCCCCTCTCCCGGGCCCATCTGCCGTTTCCATCCATTATGATGGAGACGTGAACGGGAATTTTGCTTTGTTCTTGCATAAAAAAATGATTCAGTTTTCGTTGCGGACATCTTCTCCCCAGAACAGTTTTGACCGGAGAGCGCCAATAAAATTGGACTTGCCGAGACGGACTCGTTTGAGCGAAAATTGTGCCACTGAGATATCTATGTGGACTCTGTCGTCTATGACTTCGGTGGAATTGTCTGCCGTCAATATCAGGCCCTGCTCCCTGCTGTGAAAGTCCATCCCTATGCTGGTGCCGGAAGGCACTATGAGCGGGCGCATATTAAGGTTGTGCGGCGCGATAGGGGATATGATAAGGACTTTGCTCTCAGGAAGGCAGATAGGTCCGCCCACGCTCAGGGAATATGCCGTGGATCCGGAACTGGTGGCAACCAGAAGGCCGTCAGCCCAGTATGTAGGCAGGCTCTGGCCGTCCAGCGAAACGCTTACGCCAATGAGCACCGCACCCCTGCGGGATACGGTTACCTCATTGAAGGCATAACGCGGCTCTCCCCCGTTTACGGATACCTGCAGCAGGTCCCTGTCCTCTATTACGAATTCTCCTGAAAGAAGGGGCGCGGCAATGGAGTCCGGAGCATTCTCCGACAGGAAGCCCAGCCGCCCGAAATTGACCCCCAGGATGGGAATCCCGCAGGACGTACTGATCTGGGCAGCAGACAGGTAAGTACCGTCTCCGCCCACGCTCAGGAGCATATCCGTATCCGGCTGAACATCTTCCCGGCCTGTCACGTAATACAGTTGGTGGCTGGCGGAAAGTTCTTCATACAAGCTGATCCACTGCCTGTTTTGCCTAAGCCCGGGATTGGCTATATAAATTGCGAGTCTCATCGGTTGTTTTGAATGTCAAAAGTAATCATTATTTATAAGAAATCCCTATTTTTGTGGAACATATTATGACAAGACTAAGCGTAAATATCAACAAGATAGCCACCCTGCGCAACGCCAGGGGAGGCAATATGCCCGATGTGGAAAAAGCCGCCATAGACTGCGAGCGATTCGGCGCCCAGGGCATCACGGTACACCCCCGCCCGGACGAGAGGCACATCCGCTACAGCGATGTCCTGGCGCTCCGGCCGCTGGTATCCACGGAATTCAACATAGAGGGGAATCCCATCCCCAGTTTCATAGACCTTGTATGCAAGGTCAAGCCGGAACAGGTCACTCTGGTTCCGGACGCGCACGACGCCATCACTTCCAACGCCGGCTGGGACACCCTGGCCAACAGAGAGTTCCTGACAAAGGTCACGGAACTGTTCCACAGCTTTGGGATCCGTACGTCCATTTTCATCGATCCTGACCCGGTTATGGCCCAGGGAGCCTTTGAGTGCGGCGCGGACAGGGTGGAACTTTACACCGCCGGTTACGCCCAGGATTTCCCCAATGGCAAGGAAATTGCGATAGAGCCGTACCTGAGGACAGCAAGGAAGGCAAAGGAGCTGGGACTTGGGCTGAACGCCGGACACGACCTTAACCTGGACAACCTGGGTTATTTCATCCGGACCATTCCCTGGACGGACGAGGTTTCCATAGGCCACGCCATTATCTGCGACGCCCTGTATATGGGCCTGGAGAAAACTATTGAGGCCTATTTACTGAAGATAAAGAATTTTTGACTACCTTTGTCAACCTTGAATAATAATTAAAAATCGCAATATTTAAAATGAAAAAGACTCCACTTATTCTCAGCATCATCGCTCTCGCCGGTGTTATCGCGCTTGCTGTCCTCCAGTTCGCGTCAACCGCAAAGGCAAAGGCTCCGGTTGTAGCAGAGACTGATGCTTCAGGCCCCCAGAAAGGCGCCATCGTTTATTTCAACCTTGACAGGGTGTTAAATGAATACGATATGGCAAACGACCTCAGCAGCGTGGTTCAGACCAAGATCCAGAGCATCTCTGAAGAACTGACCAGGCGCCAGAACAGGCTGCAGAGCGACGCCAACTCCTTCCAGGAGAAAATCAACAAGGGCCTTCTTACCAGTTCAGTGGCCGAGGTTCAGTACCAGAAACTTCAGCAGCAGGATCAGGAATTCCAGCAGTATGCAGCCCAGAAGCAGCAGGAGATGGACGAGGAGCAGTCCGTAATGATCAACCAGATCGCAGACGCCATCAACACCTACCTCCAGAAATACAATGAGGTTAAGCAGTATGCAATGATCGTTTCCACCCAGGGAAACATCCTCTCCGCCCCCATCGCTTCAGGAGACTCCGCACTTGACATCACTGACGAGCTCATCGCCGGCCTGAACGAAGACTATATCAAAACCAAAAACGCAAAATAATTGAAAAGATTCCGCCGCATACTTATCTTGGTGCTGTGCGTGCTGCCCCTGGCATTGTCCGCACAGGAACAGGATTATATCACCCACACAGTGAAGTGGTATGAAGACCTCAACTCTATCGCCAAGACGTACAATGTCGACCCGCAGGACATCATTGACCTCAACGGGCTCAAGAGCACTGTGCTTAAAAGGCGGCAGGAACTTAAAATCCCCCTCAAGAAAGCCAAGGACAAGCTTTCAAACGTAGGGAACGCCGTAAAGGACATTGCCCAGCAGGCTGCAGAGCAGCTTGACAGTACCGCCACCAACATAGGCGAGTACCTGGGGCAGGTCTTTTCACGGATATTCAACCGTCAGACAGACCGGGTAAAGGCCACGCTGATCCTTCCGTTCAGCACGGCCAATGGCATAAACGGCTCCAACTATGACTTTTACAGCGGAGTCCTGCTGGCAGTCAGGGACCTTGCAGACCAGGGCATCAACACTGACCTGCAGGTGTTTGACATGCGCTCCAACAGCAATCCCGCCAGCGCATCCGAACTTTCAGATTCCGATGTCATCATAGGTCCCCTTTCCACCGCCAACATATCCACCGTCCTCCAGGACTGCCCTTGGGGCAAATACGTGGTGTCCCCGCTGGACTCCAGGGCCGCTTCCCTTGCGGAATCAGGAATGAGGGTCATTCAGGCCCCTTCATCCGCGGATATGCAGCTGTCCGAAATAGTTTCCTGGATAGCAGAGGAGCGCAAGCCTTCCGACAAGCTCATCCTGTTCACGGAGAACAACGCCACTCCAACCGCGCTCGCCTCAAAGCTGGCGGCATCCGGAATGCAGTATAACACTATCAATTACGGAATCCTCCAGGGACGCAACGTAATAAACAACCTGCAGAGCCTGATGAACCCCAATGCGGTCAATCACGTGGTGATAGCCTCTGAAAACGAAGCTTTTGTGAACGATGTGGTCAGAAACCTTAACCTGATGGCATTCAGGGACTACAACGTGGTTCTCTACGGACCGTCCCGCATCAGGAACTTCGAGACCATAGACGTGGAGAATTTCCACAACACCCATCTGCACCTCTGCTCATCTTACTTCATTGACTACGAAGATCCCGCCGTAAAGCACTTCCTTATGGCTTACAGGGCTCTCTTCAATGCAGAACCGGGACCTTACGCATTCCAGGGATACGACACTGCAAAGTACTTCATCAGTATGTTTGCGGATTACGGTTCCGACTGGGTGCGCCATATGTCAGACCGCAACGTACGCGGACTGCAGTCAGACTTCTACTTCACCCACACGGGTATGGGAGGATACCTCAACCAGGCGGTGAGGCGTGTGGTCTATGACACAGACCTCTCTATAAGATTACTCAAATAAAAGGGATTTGGCATTGGCTATGGCGGCCTCCGTTACGGATGAGCCGCTGAGCATCCGTGCCAGTTCGCTGATGCGGCCTTCCCTGTCAAGTAGGCTGACTGTGGAAACGGCATCGGGTCCGCTTCCCTTGCTTACCAGATAATGCGCCTTGCCCTTGGCGGCTACCTGCGGCAGATGGGTGATGGCAAACACTTGCATCTCAGAGCCCATATCGCATATCATTGAGCCCATCTTGTCCGCAACGCTTCCGGATACTCCGGAATCGATCTCGTCAAAGACCATAGTGGGCATCTTGGTGTATTTTGCCATCAATGCCTTAAGGCAGAGCATTATGCGGGATATTTCTCCGCCGGACGCGCATTTGGCCAGTTCCACCGGATTACGGCCGTTTGCGCTGAAGGTGAACACTATGCTGTCCGTGCCGGTAAGAGAAGGGGCTGACGGAAGGACTTCCGCCTTGAAAACAGCGTTCTCAAGTTCAAGATACCTTATGGAATTCTCTATGACGGATGAGAAACCGCCACAGGCCTTCACACGCTTTTCGTGAAGGTCCTTGCAAACGCTGCCATATTCTTTTTCCTTGAGGAGAAGGGCGGCCCTGAGGGCCTCCGCCTTCTCCTCAAGGGAAGCGGAGTCGAAAAGGGCGCCGGACAGGGAGTCGCGCACGGCTATCAGTTCTTCCAAGGAAGAGCAGCCGTGCTTGCGCATAAGGGTATAGATCAGCGACATCCTCTCTTCCACGCTCTGAAGACGGTCCGGAGATACGTCAACGGTAGAATACACATCCGAAACCTCTTCCAGGATATCTTCCAGCTCTATGCGGCTGCTGTCTATCCTTTGCGAAAGCTGCTCCGCAGATGGAACATATTCCTTTATCCTTGAAAGCAGGCGGCCGGCTTCCTTCAGGGAAGCGGCTATGGAGAGCCCGCCAGCGTCTTCCGGCTCCCAAAGGGAGCGGACAGCTGCGAGGTTCTCCTTTATCTGCTCGGCGTTGGCCAGCTGCTTCTGCTCGGCTTCCAGTTCTTCCAGTTCGCCGCTGCGCAGGCGCGCTGCATCCAACTGTTCGAACTGGGCCTGTGTGTAGTCCCTCTCGGCCGAGAGCCTTTCCAACTTGGAAGTAAGCGATGATAGTTCCGCGCGGGTGTACTGCAGTTCCTTGAAAAGGGACTTGCAGTGCTCCAGAAGCGCGGAATTGCCCGCGTATCGGTCAAGGATGGACAACTGGAAGGAGCGGTCTGTGAGCAGCAGGCTCTGATGCTGTGAATGGATGTCCACCAGATGGGTTGACAGCCCGGAGAGCACTCCCACCTGTACCGGAAGGTCGTTTATGAAACTGCGGCTGCGGCCGCTGGCGTTGACTATCCTGCGGATTATCAGATTTGTCCCGTCCCAGTCAACGTCATTATCAGCAAGGAGCGAATCGATGAAATCATCCCCGCCACCCATCTGGAATTCCGCCTCTACAACACAGGAATCCGCACCGTCCTTTATCACCGAGGCGTCCGCCTTTGCCCCAAGCAGGAGTGACAGGGCGCCCAGCAGGATGGATTTACCCGCTCCTGTCTGACCGGTAATAATGACTAGACCCTCCGGGAATGATACGTCCAGAGAGTCTATCAATACGTAATTCTTGATATGAAGGGCGCTGAGCATAGAGATTATTCTCCTTTGCCGTCCTGAGCCTTCCTGTAAAAGAGTTCGTTGTTCTCGAATTCAGCTATTGCAACCAGATCCGGCTTTGGCTGACGCTCGTAGTACTTGGAGATCTCAATCTGCTCCTTATTCTCAAAAACCTCTTCCATTGTGTCGCGCTCGTTCTTGAAGTCCTCGAGTTTCTTGTTGAGTTCCTTCTTCTCTGCAAGCGCAATCTGGTTTGCCCTCTTATAGAGAACCACTACTGATTCATAGATGTTGCCCGTAGGGGCTGCGATGTTTTTCACGTCCCTGGTGACGGTGTTACCGGGAACTTTCTTCTGTTTATTTTCCATTGAATGATATTGTTGTCAATAATAATACAGAGGGCCGCGTGCGGAAAGTTTCAAAATTATTGTTTCCGCAGCAGCATCTCCCTCTCGCGCTCGAACTCCTTCTCCTTTCCGGCAAGTTCCTCTTCGGATCCCGTAAAGCGTCCAAGGGCCTTCAGGGCACGCTTGTACATAGTTTCAAGCTCTCTCCTGTATGAAGATTCGGGATACTCGCCTATGAAATTGAAATAGTCGTCCACGAAAGAAAGGTACCTGTCCTGCTGTCTTGCCTCAACGCTGTTCAAAGCGTATTTGTAAGAAGCCATTGCGGTATAATAGAGGATGTCCTCACGGTAAACGTTGTCGGAATCGTCCCTGAGCACATTATGGAAAGCAGTATTTGCTGCAAGATAATCTTCCATAGTGTAATACAGCTTGGCATTCTCAAACGCCTTGCGGTCAAGCCTCTCGCCAAGGTCGTCCAGCATTGCCATGCACTCCTGCATATGCTCCGTCTGGGGATAGTCTATGATATACTCGCTGATGGCGGTGATGGCGGTGTTCGTTGGAACCTGGTCCAGTTCATAACGGAGGGTGAAATCGTACAGGCAGTTGATCCTGAGGTATGTGGCGTTCTCCGCGAACGGGCTGCCCCTGAAGTTGTTTATGAAATTATTGAGGTTGGCCTCGGCGGTGTCGTAATCCCCGTACATATAGTTGCTCACGCCCCAGTAATACTGGACTGTATCGTCCCTCTCCGTTCCGTTGTAGGCAAATGCCATGGATTCGAAAAGGGTGGCGGCCCTGCGGTAATCCCCTGCCTCGAAATACTTGAAGGCGGCGTCGTACTTGGCATCGTTATCTCCTCCGGCAAGCAACAGGTCATACTCCGTCTTGCACCCTGCCATAAAGGCAAGGACAACGACAAGGGGAAACAATTTCTTTATTCTCATACTATTTCAAAAAGTTCTTAGCGTCAATGGCAGCCTTGCAGCCCGAAGCGGCGGCTGCGACAGCCTGCCTGTAATGAGGGTCCTGGACGTCGCCGGCAGCAAAGACTCCCGGGATATTGGTGGCGGAGGATTTCCCCTTTGTGACTATGTATCCTTCTTCGTCCGTCTCAATCCAGTCACGGAAGACATCCGAGTTGGGATGATGGCCGATGGCCAGGAAAAAGCCGTCCACGTTGATATCAAAAACAGTACCATCTTTCCGCAGCAGGCGCGCTCCAGTGACCCCTGAGGCGTCCCCCAGGACCTCCTGCGTATTGCAGTTCCAAAGCACCTCAATGTTAGGGGTCTCGAACACCTTTTTCTGCATTGCTTCAGATGCGCGGAACACGTCCCTGCGCACTATCATATACACCTTGCGGCAAAGGCTGGCAAGGTAGGTGGCTTCCTCACACGCAGTGTCTCCCCCGCCCACCACGGCCACATCCTTCTTGCGGTAGAAGAATCCGTCGCAGGTAGCGCAGGCGGATACTCCCATCCCGCGGAACTTGCTCTCGGAAGGCAGCCCAAGATATTTTGCGGTGGCTCCGGTGGCGATTATCACCGTATCTGCAAGGACCTGGTCCTTCCTGTCCGTCACAAGCTTGAACGGACGGGAGGAAAAATCCACCTCCTTGATGCTCCCCCTGCGGATGTCCGCACCCAGGCCAACGGCCTGCGCGCGCATTGCATCCATAAGGACGTTGGCGTCCACGCCATCCTTGAAGCCGGGATAATTCTCCACGAGGGTGGTTGTGGTAAGCTGTCCTCCGGGCTGGTTGCCCTCGTAAAGGACAGGATCCATGGCGGCCCTGGCAGCATAGATGGCGGCCGTGTAACCTGCAGGTCCTCCGCCTATTATGAGACACTTTACATTTTCCATAAGGGAGCAGATATTGAATTACAAATATAACGAGTTTTCTTGAATTATTTAATTGTTATATTTGTCACGGATTAACATTATGCATCTATGAGCCAGCCGCTCTCTCCGGTATCCGAGGAAAGGTTCAGGAACCTCCTCAAATCACACGGTCTGAAAGTCACCCCGCAGAGGCTTGCAGTGCACAATGCCATGCTCAGCCTGGTTCACGCCAATGCGGAAACCGTTTCCCAGTTTATCGCATCTGCCGGGGGAAAGAAGATTTCCGTATCCTCAGTGTACAATATCCTCAACCAGATGGCGGAACTTGGAATATACCGCAAGAGGCTCAGCTCAGACAGCACCCTGTATTTCGACGCCGTTCCGGCCAACCACATCCACCTGTACAATTACGTCAGCAACGAATTCAAGGACATCCAGGATCCGGAACTGCTCGCCCAGGTGGAAGAGACCATAAAGAGGCACAGATACCGCGGCCTCAAGGTGGAACGGGTGGAAGTCAATGTGATCTGTCACCCTTCACGCAAGAGAAAACAAAAACAGATATAAAGATGAAAAGATTCCTGACCCTGCTCGCCCTGGTGCTCAGCATTACGGCCTGCAACAAGATCAATGCGGACCTGACAACCATCAATGAGATTGTCAATGTCCAGAATGGCCTGCTGGTCAATGACGCCGGCGTACGGTACAACGTGTCGGACCACGACATTATGTCCCAGCTGATGTCCCAGCAGCGTGTTTTTATCATCGGACAGATCGAGCCGGATTCCAATCCTTCCTATGATTACAAGCTCTATCTTATGCAGTATATAGGCGTCAACGTCAAAGATTGCATCAAAAGCAGCGAGATAACGGAAGACGACAAACTGGGGCACGACCCGCTGCACCTTTCAACCTGCTGGCTGGACGGAGGTTACATCAATGCTTCCCTGGTCTTCTCTTTCAATACCTTCATGGGCTATCAAGGCACGGCCAACATTGTCTTTGACGAGACCCGCAGCACTTCCCAGGACCTCTATTTCGTCTTCAGGAACAACCAGGATGGCAAAACCTGGGAGGATGAGTCCCTTACCCCCAGCGAACTGGAATTCGGATCCGGCATCTATTCTTTCAAATACACCCCCCTGCTGGACCCTTCCTACAAGGGCGACATCAACTTCCATTTTGAGTGGGTATGGTTCCAGAAGGACCCCAGCAATGAAAATATCCCACTCCGGACAACAGAGATCCGGAGTGAGACAATCACTTTAAAAGCAAACTAAACCTGCTATTCAACAAAGGCTACAATCTCGCCCTTAGCCACGGTCTCGCCCTGGCGTCCGAGAGTTGCAACGACCCTGCCGCTTACGGCGGGGTTGATTTCTTCCAGTCCGTAGTAAGTCTGGACATAGCCCATAGGGCATCCGGCCTTGACCTCGGTACCGGCAACAGGAGCCTTGGACTCATCCTTGACATCAACCTCCCAGAGGAGCTGTCCCCTTGCGGGAGCCTGCACTGCGGTTGCCTTTGGATACTTCTTCACGAGGGCGTCAACGTCAAACTTGGGAACCTCAACTACAGGACGTACAATCTCCTTGGGTGCACCGGCCTTTGCCTTGAGGTCCTCGAGCTCCTTGTAGAAACGCTCCTTGGCCACGCCGCTCTTGTAGTCGCGGTACTGGCGCTCGTGCATTGCAAACTCGAAGAGCTCTTCCTGATCCTGGCCCTCGTCCCAGCCTTCTTCCTTCATCATCTGGCGGAAATGAGGCAGAGCGTCAGGATAGTTGTCCTGAGGGTTCTCGGTATGGAACTCGTAGCCGTTCTTCTTGGCAAGTTCCACGATCTCCGGAGCAAGAGGGCCGGGAAGGTTGCCCATCTTGCCCTGGATCATTCCCCAGGTATCCTTGTCTATGTTGCTGAAACGCTCCTTGCCCTGGCTCATCGCAAAGATGTTCATAAGGGCGGTGTTCTTTGTATATTGGCTGAAAGGAGTTACGAGCGGCGGGTAACCGAGCTTGGGCCATACGTACTCAACCTCCTTGAAGAGCTTGACGAGAAGTTCGTCAATTGTGCTCTCGTGCTCGCCGTGAGCGCGCTCTGCGGCGTTGATCGCACCCTTGAACACTTCCAGGTCCGCCATCATTGAACCCATCATTCCTCCAGGAAGGCCGCAGCCTACCAGCAGGGATGTCATCTTTGAGTTGGAAGGGTTGATCCAATAGCCCAGGAAGTCGTCTATGAAGCTCTGGGTGAGCTTGCGCACCTCCATATAGGCGTCCATATTCACGTCCTTAACGAGGAATCCGTCGGCCTTGAGCATCTGCTGGATGGTGATGACATCCGGATGAACCTTACCCCAGGAGAGGGGCTCTACGGCAACGTCAAGGTATTCAGCACCTGCGCGGGCAACTTCCAGCATGGATGCAACTGAGAATCCGGGACCGGTGTGTCCGTGATACTGTACCTTGATGTGAGGATACTTCTTCTTGATGTCGGATACCAGTTCTCCAAGGACGTTGGGGCGTCCAACTCCAGCCATATCCTTGAGGGCTATCTCGTCCGTTCCGTACTCTACCAGCTTGTCAACAACGCCCATATAATACTCTACGGTATGTACCGGTGAGTGGGTGATTGAAAGGGCGGCCTGGGAGATCATTCCGGCCTTCTTGGCATATTCCACGGAGAGCTTGAGGTTGCGGTGGTCGTTGAGTCCGCAGAAAGAACGGGCGATTTCCGTTCCCTGGGCCTTCTTGACCTTGAACATAAGCTCTCGCACGTCTGCAGGAACAGGGAACATTCTCAATCCGTTCAGACCTCTTTCCAGCATATGTGTCTGGATGCCGGCCTTGAGGAACGGAGCGGTCCACTTCCTTACAGCAACATTAGGATTCTCTCCAAAAAGGAGGTTCACCTGCTCGAATGCTCCGCCATTGGACTCGATTCTGTCAAAACAACCCATTTCAATGATTGCAGGGGCCACCTGCACAAGCTGATCCACCCTTGGAACGTACTTGCCGGAGGACTGCCACATATCCCTGTAGACGAGGGAAAATTTTATTTCACGTGCCATATATTTTAAAAAAAATTTAATTTTAAGTCAAAACGTCCAAAGTTAACATTTTTTTATATATTTTTACGAAATCCTATCCACAAGAGTCATGAAAAAAGTTTTTCACATACTGGTTTTCTTATTAATCTGTGTCTGTGCGGCCGCGCAGGAGATCGTTTCCGTGAGCGGCAGGGTGTTGGATGCCGATACTTCACGCCCGCTGGTATCAGCCTCCGTCAATCTTGACGGCACCAACATTTCCATCATTACCAACCGTGACGGTGACTTCACCCTCAAGATGCCTGCGAACCAGGCCCAGGGAGGAAAGATAGTCATCAGTTTCCTGGGATACGTGATAAAGGAAGTCCCTGTGGCCAGTTTCCCACAGGAAGGACAATCACTTACCATACGGATGACGCCCATATCCCTTGAACTGGATCCAGCCATCATCAGGTCCATAGACCCCCAGGTCCTGTTCCGCACCGTATTCGGACATATCAAGGACAATTACCCTACGGAGCACGTGGGAATGACCACGTTCTACAGGGAGCTCATCCGCAAGGACAGCAACAAGTACCTGGTTCTCAACGAGGCCGTAGTAGATGTTGACAAGGCTCCTTACAACAACTACGCATCGGACAGGGCCGCCATATACAAAGGCAGGGGCAGTGTGAACGTGAGCCCTTCGGACACCCTGTTCGTCAAGTTCCAGGGAGGAATCCTCAGCGCCCTGGCAATAGATATGGCCAAGCATCCTTTTGCCGGACTTGACGTTTTCACGGCATCGGACGCCTACCAGTTCTATATGGGAGAGATAGCCAACATTGACGACCAGCCTTTCTACACCCTCAATTTCCTTGGCAAGCGCCAGCTGGAGGACTTCATGTTCAAGGGCACAATGTACATTGACACTGAGAGTTATGCCATTGCGCGCATAGAGTTCCAGATGGACATCAGCGACCTCAACCGCGACGAAGCCGCCAAGCTGTTCATAATACGCATGCCTCCTACAATGCGCTTCACGATGGACCACGCGGAGTACGTAGTCAACTACAAGAAGGTGGACGGAAAGTGGTATTTCGACTACTCCAAGACCGATATGGGATTCTACGTGCGCAAGGTCCGCTCCCTCTTCCGCCATTATTACGGAATCACTTCCGAGATGGCCGTGACTGACCATAAGGACGAAGCCCTTATCATTGACAGCCACGACAGGGTACGCGCCAACCAGATCCTCACTGACAACATCAGCGACTTCGAGGACCCGGATTTCTGGGAGGACTACAACATCATCCAGCCAGACCAGACCATCCAGGCAGCCATCCAGAGGATCATCAGGCAGCTTAACCGCAGGCGTTAGGTCCCAGGGATAAGAAAATCCCTTCACGCATATTGCAAGGTTCAAAAGTTTTTGTACCTTTGCAACTCCAACACGGTGCGATTAGTTCAGTTGGTAGAGCACCAGATTGTGGTTCTGGGTGTCATCGGTTCGAGCCCGATATCGCACCCCAACTGTAAAAGGACGGCTTATGGGCCGTCCTTTTACAGTTGGGGTGCGATGCCGCCTCCGGCTTCCTTAACTCACAGGGAATAGCGGATAATGACAAGTCCGTTTATTTCACTCCCCTGCTCAGAGGGCAGGTAACGGTTCACGAGGGAGAAAGGACAGCAATAGTAGTTGATTCCGGCATATATGATTCCTATCGGGAATGCGGCACCTTCCTTTGTCTGCCGGACGGCCTTGTAACTCTTTCTATCCAGATCATATACCAGTACATTGTCCGCCCCTTCCAATTCAAAGGCAAGGTAAATCCTTTCCGATGTTTTCTGGACGTTGGTGACGGACAGGTCGCATCCGCCGAAATCAAATACATATGCCGGCCATATGAAATCATCTTTGGTGTATCCGTCAATCTCCCCTGAATGGGATTGGAAACTGTAAACGGAATCGTCACATCGGAAAAAGCGGCTGTTCCGGACTTCTGACGCAGGAGTATATCTGTGCGAGACAAGATAATCCGGTGCGGGACGCGCAACGGGGGAAAACCTTTTCTTGCCAATATTATAGCCGCAGTCATACGCATCTCCGTTCTGAAAGCCAATGATACTTATCGTGTCATCATCCACCCTCCCTAAACATTTCAAGGTAATGTCATTATCCTGAATCGTATAAACTTCCGAAAGGGAGCAATCTTCAATGACATATTCGAGAATGGCTTTTTCCGTCAGGACTTCAAGTAACCGGTCCTGATACACATAGAAATCAATGATTGGTCCATCAGTCTTCAGGCAAGTCAAAAAAGTACCGTTCCAGTCAAAGACCAGTATTTCATCCTTCTCCTTGTCCAGAAGGAAGAATCGGTCCGTAGCTACATCCAATAATACACGCCCTTCCTGTCCGAGGCTGGTCTCGCCCGGGTAATGGAGAGGGATGACATCAGCCTTGGAGTACAGGTCCTTGCTGCTGACAGGCCTTTCCAAAGCCTTGGGGACATCAACTTTCAACTGGTTTGAATCGCCTTGCCAACAGGAGCAAACCGCCATACAGGCCAGCAATACAGAAAAGAACGGTCTCATATGGGAGAACCTACAGGCGGGGTTTCTTGATTACTCTCAGGACGAGGGAGACCATATAGATGATCACTCCATATAAGACCGGTATCAAGGCTATCTTCAGGCCGCCGAAGAAAACGCCCGGGGATATAAGGTCGAAAAGGCCGGTGACGCTTTCTCCCAAATCGTCCGAAACCTGCTGAAGCGCTACGAACATCTGGCGGATGCCTATCATAAGCGTAAAGAATCCAAATACAAGTGCAAAGGTCCCGATTTCCTTTATCCAACGGGGAGCTTTCCAGGCAGCGAAGAAAAGGGCAACTAGAAGAATTGTGAGGATGGTCATATAACCGGCTCCTCCTTGCATAAATAGTTTGAACATAGTGCGATGTATTTATCTGGTTTGATATTCTGTCGTAAATGTAAGGGAAGGACTTCCTTTATCAAAACCGAAACCCCACGTACGGCAGTTAAAACCCCAATGTCGCTTTTTTAATTGGCAGAACCTTGGTTCGTTTGCTATATTTGTGTTGGGAATGAAACGGTTTCTGATCATATCATACTGGATAATCGCCATACTTCTGATGGCGATTGTGCTCAGCAGTCTTGATTACAGCTTCCTTGAAGCTTTGTTCATTGGGTCGCTGTTCCTCCCCGGCGCCCTGGCAGCCAGATACTTCTTCCCAAAGGTCAACTATAACAACAGGTGGTCCGGCGTTGGAGAGACAATCTTTATTGTATTGGGAATCTTGTTTGGAGAAATCCTTCTGTTTATGATCGCCCATTTTTGCATCCTTTCCTTCAGGGGGATTCTTCCCGGGGCGATCATTAACTTACCTGACCTTCCTAACATATTGTCGAATCCGGTTTTCATTGCTATCATCCTGACTTCCCTTGCCGCCGGCAGTCATTTCTTTGAAGCGTGGCTGGACAAGAAACTCCCCAGCCGGCCTGGCACCATTTCCTTTACCTCAGACAGGAAAGCGGTGACGCTGCCTTTAGACGATATTCTTTACGTAGAATCCAATGACGATGCTACCACCATCGTAGCGTCAGGCGGCCGGCGTTTCAAGAACTACACCCCTATCTCCCAATGGGAAGCAACCCTAAGGCCCCTTTTCATCAGGATCCACCGCTCTTTTCTCGTCAACAAGTCTGCAGTAACCCGGATAGATGTCGACCTCCTATACATAGACGACATCCAACTGCCCATATCCCGGAAGTACAAGGAAGCGGTTTCCAACCTTTTCCAATAGACATCAATTAAACGTTTAATATACTGCTGGTTAGGAAAGGTTTCGCAATCTTTGCAGAAAACTTGAACTATGAAGATGAAGGAACTGTGCGAGAGCGAAAGGCCTCGCGAAAAGATGCTTTCCGGCGGAGCGGAGGTGCTGAGCAGCGGCGAACTGCTGGCAGTGCTGCTGCGCACCGGAAGCTCCGGCAAGAACGTGCTGGAACTGTCCCAGGAAATTCTTTCCTGCGCTGGCGGAAGCCTGATCACCCTTAGCGGAATGTCCCTTGAGCACCTGCTTGAAATTGACGGGATGGGCAAGGGCAAGGCCGCGACGCTTATGGCCTGCTTCGAACTTGGCAGGCGGCTCTTTGCGGAGCGGTCAGCCATAAACAAGACACCCGTCACCTCCCCCAAAAAGGTATTCGAACTGATTATCCCTACGATGCTGGGCCTGGATCACGAGGAATGCTGGGTGATCTTCCTGAACACGGCGCAGTATTGCACGGGGATGCAGAAACTATCGTCCGGAGGACAGAACGCCACCATTGTCGATGTCAAGGAAGTGATACGCCTGGCCCTGGAGAAAAGGGCCGCCCACATTGTCCTGACGCACAACCACCCCTCCGGAAACCCGCGTCCCAGCCAGGAGGACCTCAGGCAGACGGCGGCACTGAAAAAAGCCCTCACGCCAATGGGCATAGGGCTTATAGACCACGTAATTGTATGTGACGACTGCTATTTCAGCTTCTCTGACGACGCCACCTCTTCCGCATTCTGCTAAAGTTCCTTGCGGAGGCGGGCCATTGGGATTCCCAGCTGGTCCCTGTACTTTGCAATGGTTCTGCGGGCCACCTTGTAGCCGCGGGCGGACATCTGCTCCACGAGCTGGTCGTCCGTGAGCGGGCGGCGCTTGTCCTCGTGCTCCACGCACTCGGTGAGCGCCTTCTTTAGCTCGCGTGTGGAAACCTCCTCGCCCTCTTTGTTTTCGAGGCCTTCGGAGAAGAAATACTTCAGGGGGAAGACGCCAAAGTGAGTCTCTATGTATTTGCTGTTCACCACGCGGGATATGGTGGAGATGTCAAAGCCTGTGCGCTCCGCTATGTCCTTGAGCACCATAGGGCGAAGCTTGGTCTCGTCGCCGTCTATGAAATAGTCGTGCTGGAACTCTATGATGGCGTTCATAGTGGTCTCAAGGGTGTTGAAACGCTGCTTGAGCGCCTCCACGAAGCGCTTTGCGGAGTCAATCTTCTGCTTGACGAAGGTGGCCGCTTCCTTGTCCTCCTTGTTGTCGGAGTACTTGGCGGTCTGGAGCATATCGGAATACTTGCGCTTCACCTTCACTTCAGGGATGTTGAAGCGCGGCATTGTCATCACCAGCTGTCCGTCCACAAGGTCGAGCAGAAAGTCAGGGACTATCTGCTGGGCCTGGTCACTGTAGGAATCGTCAATCTGGCCGCCCGGAGAAGGGTTAAGCTTTATGATCCGCGCCACGGCTGCCTTAAGCTGCTCCGCGTTCATCTTGGACCTGGTCAGGATCTTCTGGAAATGCTTGTTGGCAAACTCGTCGAAATATTTCTCAAGGATCAGGATGGCGGCGTTGTTCTCCGGAGAGGGCCTGGCAGTTTTGAGCTGAAGCAGCAGGCACTCCCTCAGGTCTCTGGCGCCCACGCCCGCGGGATCGAACTCCTGGATTATCTTGAGCATGGACTCAACTTCTTCATAATCAGTCTCTATGCCGGCGCGGAAAGCCATATCGTCCACAAGGGAGTCAAGGTCCCGGCGCAGGTAGCCGTCCTCGTCAAGGCTGCCTATTATGAACATTGCCACCTCTCTCTGGTGCGGAGTAAGGTGGCGGAAGCCCAGCTGCTCTTCAAGGCTCTGATGGAAGCTTTCCTTTACGGAGAAGGTATTGTATTCAGGGCGCTCGTCATTGCCCCAGTTCTTGACGGAGAGGCGGTAGCCGGGGATGGGATCGTCGTCCTTCATCTCGTCAAGGGAGACGTCCTTAGGCTGGTCGTCATCGTCATTGTCACGGCCGTCGGAAGAGTGATCGTCGTCCAGCACAGGATTGTTGTCAAACTCATCTTTGACTTTCTGGCTCAGTTCAAGGAGCGGAGTCTCGATAAGCTTGATTGTCTGAATCTGCAGCGGGGAAAGCTTCTGCTGCTGCTTCTGTGCCAGTTCCTGTTTGATCATATGCTCCGGAGCCTCCTAGAAGGATGCCGTTTCAGGACTGATAGGCCGGACAAGATGCAGCGTATCAATTATATACGAGTTGTTCTTGTCCACTATCGGGTAATTGATATTCTCTTTTACTATGAAGGCAGCAGGGAATTCTGAAGAGATTTCCTGAAGCAGTTTCATTGCTTCTGAGCGGGTGCGGAAGTCTCCCACCGTAACCTTGAAGAAGGGATTCACGAAACTCCTGTATGCGAAGATTCCCGGATGGGCGGCCTCGAAACGCTTCTGGGCGGCCTCGGACTCTCCGCGGGCGTTCTGGGTGTTGTTGAAGTAGATGCGCACCCTGAAGCCGGAAATGACTTCTGACTTATTGTCCTCTATATGCCTGGACATACCGGCTCTTATACTCTCCGGCTGCTTTACGGTAACCGTAGCCTCACGTCCGTCCAGCACGCGGAAGACATCTTTGCCCACAAGCGAGGTGTCCATCTGGGCAGACGGGCGTATCACCAGTGAATCCACAACCTGATAACCCTGGGGAACCACTATTTCCTGTGCGCGCAGGCAAAAGGCGCCAGCCGCCAAAACAAAAAATACTGCCAATAATTTCTTCATCTTCCTAAAATCCTTGATAGTTTTCCAACAGGTCCGCGAGGCTTATGTCATCCAGCTTCACTTCCCTGCTGATGCCGTTCTTCAGCTGCACGGTGAGCACCATGTCCAGGTCATAGCCCGAATAGTTCCCGGCGGAAACCGTGTTGATAAGTGTCATAAGGTCCATTGCAGGGCCCAGGGTGGCGGTGCAAGGAACCTGATAGGTTTTTACGCTCTTGCGGCTTATGTCAACCGGGCCTCCCTTAATAACTATGGCCGTGTCCGCCTCTGCGGTTATGACGGCTCCGTCAATGTCGGAAATGGTGAATGCCATGGCCGGGTTGTCTATCTCCACGTCCAGCACGGCATCCACGGCACTCAAACCCCTCAAAGACACAGATCCCAATTTGCAGGAGTTGATCTTGATATCCTTGAAGTTGCCGCAGGCGGTGGCGGCGAGCAGCATCAGCGCTAAGGCGAAAAGCCTGACCTGGCGTATTCCTTTCATCTTTTCCATTTAGGCAAAGATAAAGATATTCACGTAAAAATCCTATCTTTGCCCCACGATTCCCCTCAAGGGTCGTGCCAAAAGGATGAAAGTGTACATAGAGACATATGGCTGCCAGATGAATGTTAACGACACCGAGGTTGTCTTTTCCATTCTTGCGGGCCAAGGTTACGAGCGCACCGAGGACATTTCCCAGGCCGATCTCATTATGGCCAACACCTGCTCTGTCCGCGACAACGCAGAGCAGCGGATATGGGGACGCATCGACCAGTTTATGATCCAGAAGCGCGCCCGCGCCGGTGTCCTCATAGGCATACTTGGCTGTATGGCGGAAAGGCTCAAGGACCAGCTCCTGGATACCGGAAAAGTTGACATCGTGGCCGGGCCCGACGCCTACCGCAGCCTGCCCCAGCTTGTAGCCGCCGCACTTGAAGGCCATCCCCAGATGAACGTCCTGCTCTCCCGGGAGGAGACTTACGGCGACATCTCCCCTGTACGCATTGACAAGAACGGCGTCTCCGCTTTCATATCCATAATGCGCGGATGCAACAACGTCTGCTCCTACTGCGTGGTGCCCTACACCCGCGGAACGGAACGCAGCCGTGACCCGCACACCATTGTCAGGGAGGCCTGCGACGTATTCAACGCCGGTTACCGGGAAGTCACCCTGCTTGGCCAGAATGTGGATTCCTACCGCTTCGGGGACACTTCCTTTGCCGGTCTGCTTGCAATGGTGGCCGACATCAGTCCCCTGCTGCGCGTGCGCTTCTCCACCTCCAACCCCCAGGACATTTCTGACGATGTCATCTACACAATGGCGCGCTACCCCAACATCTGCAAGCACATCCACCTGCCAGTGCAGTCCGGTTCGGACCGCATCCTGCAGAAGATGCGCCGCCGCTACACACGCGAATGGTACCTGCAGCGCGTGGCGTTCATCCGCAGCGTCATCCCTGGCTGCGGCCTCACCACGGACGTCATCGCGGGCTTCTGCTCCGAGACCGAAGAAGACCATCTCCAGACCCTCTCCCTCTTCGAGGAAGTGGTCTTTGACGCGGCCTTCATGTTCTACTACTCCGAGCGCCCCGGCACCATAGCCGCCCGCAACTACCCCGACGACGTTCCCCTCGATGTCAAGACCAGCCGCCTCAACGAGATCATCGCCCTCCAGGGCCGCATGAGCCTCAAGAGCTACAGCGCAGATGTGGGCAAGACCTTTGAAGTGCTGGTGGAAGGCCCTTCCAAGAAGAATCCCGACGAACTCTGCGGCCGCGCCTCCAACAACAAGATGTGCGTCTTCCCCGACACCGAGCACAAACCCGGCGACTACGTCACCGTCAAAGTCCTCTCCTGCACCCCTGCCACCCTCATATGCGAGCTCGTTTAGCAGTCATCCTCCTTTTGCTTCCTATGCTTGCAAGCGCTCAGGAAAGCAGGAAATCCTACGACAGCGAGGTTTCTTTGGCTGTCGGATTATATGACCCACTGGTCCAGAATCAGGGAAGCGACCTATTGTTCACTCTTTCATACGGGCACTTTTCCTATAACGGTCTGGGATATATAGCTGGTATTCAATACATTCCCAGCGTGGTCAATGTCAATGACGTATTGGGATTTCCTATAGCCTTTGCTTTCAGGACGAGTGGCCGAAATGCTGCAGAGCGCTTCGAAAGCGCCGCCGACAATGCGGCCCGCAGCGCCCGGATGTACGGAGGTGACAATCAGGAGATCCTGAAAAGTGCTCTCCTGGGCCTTTTCAACCAGGCCCAGCTCTCCCTTGGCATCACCCCGGGATACATAATTGGAGATTCTTCCTCCGCAGGCTGGAGCCGGACCGGCCAGATGGCCCGGAAGGAATTCTGGACCGAACGGAAGTCTCCCCTATATCTTTCCCTGGATGCAGGCATAGCCTGGAACTTAAGTATCTGGAGGTTTGACTTAAGGATTCAGCCGGGCATCCATTACTGGCTCACAGACAGCCTGGTGACGCACTCTGCGGTCGTTGACGAAATCTCCGGTCCCCTTTCAGAAAAAACCTCCCCCGCCAGATGGTTCTTCTCCTTCTCCGGCGGCCTCTCCTTCAGGTTCTAACAACCCCTTCTCAGTCATCACTGCTCCCCACGTCCCAAAATCCAGGACGTCAGGAGCGTTTTACCCCCTATTTCGCTCCCGTCGTCCCTAAAACCGGGACGTCAGGCGCACTTACTCTCTTCCATCCCCCACCACGCCAGGGCCGGGTGCAAAATGGGGCCGTTTTGCACCCGGGAGGCTGAAAAAGTCAGGGGTGGGGTGCAAAATGGGGCCGTTTTGCACCCGGCGGGGAGTTGGGAGCGCGGGAGGGAGGGTCAGGAATGGGAGTTTGGGACGGTGTTAAAAACTTTGTGGAAAAAAATGTAAGGTATTGGAAGAAAATGGAAAATTATTTATAATTTTGCACACTACGAAACGTAACGATATATGCTCACTTTCATAGGCGAATACACTTGCAAATTGGACGACAAAGGCCGCCTGGTACTGCCGTCTGCCTTCAAGAATATGCTGCCGGAAGGGGGTGACGTGAGGTTCGTCGTGAAAAAGGACATTTTCGCTCCCTGTCTGGAGATGTACCCGTTCCAGGAATGGGAAAGGCAATCTGCTGGGGTTAAGGAGAAACTGAACTTTTTCAACGAAGAGCACGCCAAGTTCTGGAGAGAGTATATGAGAAACCGGTCCGTAGTGGAGCCCGATCCTAAATTCGGCCGAATTTCTATCTCCAAGAAGCTGCTCGAAGCGATAGGTATAACCAAAGAAGTAGTTTTCTTCGGCAATGACTACAAGATAGAAATCTGGGCCAAGGATAAATACGAGGCCAGCGAGATTTCCAACGACGAATACATTGCCCTTGCCGGAAAACTGTCTGAACAAAGATAGCGGGAGGCCGGAGCAATGTCTGAATACCACAATCCAGTCCTTCTTGAAGAAAGCGTGAACGCCTTGATAGGCGATGCGTCCGGCGTATATGCCGACGCCACCTTCGGCGGAGGCGGCCACAGCGCCCTGATCCTGTCCAGACTGTCGCGCAAAGGAAGGCTGCTGGCATTCGACAGGGACCCGGAAGCCCTTGAAAACGCCCCGGAAGACAAACGGCTTACACCTATCCACAACAACTTCCGCTTCATCCACAACTACGCGCTGCTGTATGGAGTGGAGTTCGACGGAATACTGGCAGACCTGGGCGTATCCTCACACCAGTTCGACACTCAGGAAAGGGGCTTCTCTTTCCGCTTCGACTCCAAGCTGGATATGAGGATGAACACGGAAGGAGAGCGTACCGCAGCGGATGTGATCAATGACTATCCAGTTGAGAAACTCGAAGATATCTTCAGGCTTTACGGCGAACTGGAGAACCCCGGCAGGGTGGCAAGGCTCATCGAGACCGCGCGCAAGCAGTCTCAGATACTCACCACCGGAGACCTGAACAAGGCCGTGGAGAGCGCCCTTCCGCCCTATGCGGACCATAAATGGCTCGCCAAACTGTACCAGGCCCTGAGAATAGAGGTGAACGAGGAGATGCGCTCCCTTGAGAAGTTCCTGGAGGGCGCTGCGGCAAGCCTGAAGCAGGGAGGGAAACTGGTAGTGATAACCTACCACTCCCTGGAGGACCGGATGGTCAAGAACTTCATAAAGACAGGCAACATAGAAGGCGATGAAAACAGGGATATGTACGGCAACAACGCCAGCCCGCTGAAGGCTGTCAACCGCAAGCCAATCCTGCCTTCGGAAAACGAGATACAGACAAACACACGCGCCAGAAGCGCAAAACTGAGAATAGCGGAGAAAGCATAGAGATGGATCAGCAGAAGAAAAGAATCAGGTTGTCCGACGTTGGGAAGTTCCTCAAGAACTCCCTGTTGGCCATTCTTCGCGGCGAGCTGCTACTGCGGCTCAATGTGAACAAATACTTTCCGCAGATCGCCTATACGTTCCTGCTGTTCGCCCTTTCCATCCTGTTCAGCCTTATGGTGGACAGCACCCTCGGCAAGGTGGAGCAGAACAAGCTCACCCTGCAGGAACTGGAAAGGCTCAATTCCCAGAAGACATTCGAGATCATTACCCTCAACCGCAGGAGCACGGTTTCCACGCTCCTGCAGGAGCAGGGCTCTGACGTTTCGGAACCGGTGAAGCCGGCGAAGATATTGAAATAGATCCCCGAACGAGTCGGGGATGACAGAGCAACGTGAGATCCCCGGACAAGTTAGGGATGACAGGAAAAAACAGATATGGAAGAGGTTAAGATAACAAAAAAGAAAAGGGACAGCGTAGGCCGCGGCCTGCACTGGTTCTACCTGTTGTTCCTCTTCGTATCCATCGGGCTCATAATCCGCCTGGTGTACCTCATCTTTGTCTTCAAGCCGGACCCGATGGTGGAGGCTATGCTTACACCCTCATCCACAAGGACTGTCATAGAGCCCAAGCGTGGCTCCATCCTGGCCTCCGACGGACGCGTCCTGGCAATGTCCTTCACCTGCTATGACCTTTATATGGACTGCACCGTGCGCAAGGACGCGTACGCGCAGATGGAAGACGGCGCGGAAAGGGAGAAGGAATGGCTCGCCAAGGCCAACGAACTGGCCAAGGGCCTGTCCGAGATCCTTGGCGACAAGAGCGCCGCGGACTACTACAACCTTATCCGCAACGGCAGGGCCACGGGCCGCAAGTACGTGAGCATATGCAAAGGCGTTGACGAAGGCACCTATCGCCGCATAGCTGCGCTGCCCCTTTACAACGAGGGGCGCTACGCGGGCGGACTCATCGACGACGAGAAATACATCGTCCGCAAATATCCTTACGGGACCCTGGCCAGGCGCGCCGTGGGCTTCGTACGCCGCAACGAGAGCGTGCGCAACAGCCGCGTGGGAATCGAAGGCCGGTACGACCACATCCTCCACGGAGAGGAAGGCGTGGAATATATGCGTACCACTGACCTGGGGCGCGTCAGGGACTATGCCCAGGAGTACAAGCTGGCCAAGGATGGCCAGGACGTACGCACCACCCTTAACATAGACATCCAGGACGTGGCCGAAAGGGCCCTGCGGTCCCAGATCGAGGAAGACTCCGAGCTGGAAGGCGGCTGCACCATCGTAATGGATGTCAAGACGGGGGCCATACGCGCCATGGTCAACCTCCTGAGGGATTCCGTGTCGCTCAAGATGGAAGAGTCAATGAACCTGGCAATAGGCAGGCTCGGGGAGCCCGGTTCCGTATTCAAGGCGGTCAACCTTATGTCCAACCTGGAAGACGGCAAGGTCAAGAGCCTTGACGAGACCCTCCCCACCAACCACGGACTGTTCCCTCCGTTCTCCCAGGACCATTACATCACCAGCTACGAGGCTCGCTCCCACAGCAATGTCATCAGCCTGGTGGAAGGCTTCTCCATATCCTCCAACTACGTTTTCAGGAAACTGGCGTCCGACAACTACCGCGACAATCCCCAGTCCTACATAGACAAGATCTATATGTACAAGCTGGGCGAGGCGTTCGACTTTGACCTCGAGGGCTTGGCTAAGCCCAACGTTCCGGATCCCAAATCCACATCCTGGAGCGGAACGGACCTGGCCTCCGTAGCCATCGGCTATTCAATTTCCGAGACGCCGCTTCACATCATAACTTTCTACAACGCCATTGCCAACAAGGGCAGGATGATGAAGCCTTATCTGGTGGAAGACATTGAGGAAGGCGGCGTGGTCGTAGAGAAGATGGGCCCCAGCGTACTCAACGCCTCCATCTGCTCGAAGGCTACCGCCGATACCATAACCCGCGCCCTCAGGGCGGTAGTGGAGTATGACCACGGTACCGGAAGCAGGCTCAAGAACAAGAACTACTCCTTTGCCGGAAAGACCGGAACCGCCAGGGTGGCCCTGAGCGGAGGAGGATACGAAAGGGGCGGCCTTAAGAAGCACCAGGGAACATTCGTGGGCTTCTTCCCGGCCGAAGACCCCAAATATACCATAATAACAGTCGTGTACAGCAACCTCACCTATGCCAACACCTATGGAGGAACCAAGCCTGCAGCGGTAGTACGTGAGATTGCAGACTATATATATGCCATGGACCCCATTTGGGAAGAACAGGTAGCTCGCACCGGGAAGATGGCCGGAATGAAGGCGCAGCTGCCGGCCGTTGAAGAAGGCAAGGTCCCGGATGTTATGGGACTGGGCCTCAAGGACGCTCTGTTCGTGCTGGAAAACGCCGGATATGTATGCTCCTACTCAGGCTACGGCCACGTGGTTTCCCAGGTGAATGAGGGCAAGAAAGTAACCATTGAACTGAAATGAAACTCCAGGACATCATAAAAGGCACAGATGCCAGGATCCTTTCCGGCACGCCGGAAACACAGATTGACGCAATTGTAAGCGATTCGCGGAAGGCGGCTGCCGGAGCGGCGTTCTTCGCCGTCAAGGGCCACGACCGCGACGGCCACGACTACATAGACTCCGCGCTCAAGGCAGGGGCCAGCGCAATTGTCTCCGCAAGCCGCAGGGACCTTGCCCTTTGCGCAGCCAACTTCTATGGCCACCCGTCGGAGAAGCTCTCCCTTGTGGGAATCACCGGCACCAATGGAAAAACCACCACCGTCACCCTTCTGTACAACCTGTTCATGGGCCTGGGATACAACTGCGGCCTGCTTTCGACCATTGCGAACTATGTCGGCCGCAAGCGCAGCGAGACTGAGAACACCACCGCGGACCCCATAACCATCAACCGCCTCCTCAAGGAGATGAACGACCAGGGATGCGAATACTGTTTCATGGAGGTCAGCTCGATAGGCGTGGAGCAGGAAAGGGTGGCCGGACTCCATTTCAAGCTTGGAATCTTCTCCAACCTCACCCACGACCACCTGGACTACCACGGGACATTTGCCGAATACCTCAGGTGCAAGAAACTGTTCTTTGATTCCCTGCCGTCCGACGCCTTCGCCCTGATAAACATCGACGACCGCAATGGAATGGTAATGGTGCAGAACACCGCCGCCAAGGTTGTGACCTATTCCTGCCGCAATATGGCGGACCACACCTGCCGAATCCTTGAGGAGAGTTTCGAGGGAATGCTCCTGAAGATTGACGGCACCGAGACCTGGACACGCCTCATAGGCCAGCACAACGCTTACAACATCCTTGCAATCTACTCAGCGGCAAGATGCCTTGGAGCCGGCAAGGACGAGACGCTGGTTGCCCTGAGCAGGCTGGAGTCCGCTCCGGGACGCCTGGAAAACCTCCGCGGTCCAAGGGGCCTTTCGGTAGTGATAGACTACGCCCACACCCCTGATGCAATGGAGAACGTCCTCAAGACCCTGCGCGAGATCGCCCCGGAGAAACAGCTAGTATGCCTGTTCGGATGCGGAGGCGACCGCGACCGCACGAAGCGTCCGGAAATGGCCAAGGTCGCCGAAGCCTTTGCGGACAGGATAATAGTGACGTCGGACAACAGCCGCACCGAGCGTACGGAGGACATCCTTGAGGACATCCGCAAAGGATTCGGGGGCGAAGGGCTGCGCAAGGCCATCTTCATAGCCGACAGGCGCGAAGCTATCCGCACCGCCATCATCACAGCAAACGACGGGGCCACCATCCTGCTTGCGGGAAAGGGCCACGAAACATATCAGATAATTGGAACCGAACACCGCCACTTTGACGAGAGAGAAGTAGTGGCGGAAGTGTTCAAGACTATGCTAAACTAAACCGCAATTATGATCTACCACCTTTTCCAACTCCTCCAAGACTACGATTTCCCGGGTCACAGGCTGATGAATTACCTGACCTTCAGGGCCATCCTTGCCAGTATGATAGGCCTGCTGGTTGCCCTGTTCGCGGGCAAGAGGATTATCAGGAGCCTTCAGAAGCACCAGATTGGAGAAACCATCCGCGACCTTGGCCTGCAGGGGCAGATGGAAAAGAAAGGCACTCCCACAATGGGAGGCATCATCATAATAGTGTCCGTCCTGGCTTCAGTACTGCTGGTAGGAGACCTTACCAACATCTACAACCTGCTGCTCATCCTCACCACCGTTTGGTGCGGCGCGCTGGGCTTTGCGGACGATTACATAAAAGTATTCAAGAAGGACAAGAACGGCCTGAGCGAGCGCAAGAAACTCATAGGCCAGATAAGCCTGGGATTCATCATTGCTTTCATAATGTGCATCCATCCCGGAATCCTTTCCGACAAGCTGGTCACAACCATTCCGTTCGTGAAAGCCCACGAGTTTGACTATTCCTGGCTCTCCCCTTTCAGGGGCCAGCTGGGTGTTTACTGCACCTGGGCCATATATGTGATACTCATAGTGGTGGTGATAGTCGCCTGCTCCAACGGAACCAACCTCACTGACGGCATGGACGGCCTGGCCGCCGGGACCACCGCCATAGTTGGCGTGGTCATAGGCGTCCTGGCCTGGCTCAGCGGCAACGTGATAGACACCGCCTACCTGAACATAATGTACCTGCCCGGATCCGGAGAGGTGGCCATATTCATGGCGGCGTTCGTGGGGGCGCTGATGGGATTCCTATGGTACAATTCCTTCCCCGCCCAGGTATTTATGGGCGACACCGGAAGCCTTACCATAGGAGGTATCATAGGCGTGAGCGCGGTTCTCATCAGGAAAGAGCTGCTGCTCCCGCTCCTTTGCGGAATATTTGTGGTTGAAAGCGCCTCCGTGATTATACAGAGGACCTATTTCCGCCGCACAAAGAAGAAATACGGAGAAGGGCGCAGGTACTTCCTGATGGCCCCCATCCACCACCATTACCAGAAAAAAGGATTGCCTGAACCAAAGATTGTCAGCAGGTTCTGGATTGTAGGAATCATACTGGCCGTATCCACACTGGCGTTACTGAAACTTAGATAAGATTTATGTCAAGAGTAGTTGTATTAGGAGGTGCCGAGAGCGGCGTAGGAGCCGCCGTACTGGCAAAAGTCAAAGGTTTCGATGTCTTTCTGTCCGACAACGGGAAGATAAAGGAAGAGTATGCCGCCGAGCTTCGCAAATGGGACATCCCGTTCGAGGAGGGAGGCCATACGGAATCCCTTATCCTCAATGCCGACGAGGTTGTAAAGAGCCCCGGCATACCTCTTACGGCCCCGATGGTTGTAAAACTTGAGGAGCAGGGCACCCACATAGTTTCCGAAATAGAGTTTGCCGGACGTTACGACACGGCAAAGAAGATATGCATCACCGGATCCAACGGCAAGACAACCACCACTTCCCTCATATACTACCTGCTTCAGCAGGCAGGCCTCAACGTAGGCCTCGGAGGAAACATAGGCAAGAGCTACGCCTATCAGGTGGCCACCGAGCACTTTGACTATTACGTGCTGGAAATCAGCAGTTTCCAGTTGGACAATGTCTATGATTTCCGCCCGGACATAGCCATCATCACCAACATCACCCCGGACCACCTTGACAGGTACGACCACAATATGGAGAACTACGTAAAGGCCAAGTTCCGCATCACCCGCAACCTGCGCCCCGAGGACTGCTTCATATTTGATTCCGACGATGCCATAACCATCGCCCACCTGGACAAGATCATACTCCAGACCAAGATGCTGCCCTTCACCCAGGAGCGCGAAGTCCAGCAGGGCGCTTTCCTGCGGGACGACAGGATGGTCATCCGCTATGAGCAGGACGAGAGCGAGATCTTCCTGGAGGAACTGGCCCTTGGCGGCAAGCACAACATTTACAATTCAATGGCTGCGGCCCTTGCCGCCAAGGCAATGGACATCGAGAACGAGGTGATCCGCAACAGCCTGGCCACCTTCGCACCCATAGAGCACAGGCTGGAGCCTGTACTCAGCATCAAGGACGTGCTTTACATCAATGACTCCAAGGCCACCAACATAGATTCCGCGTGGTACGCGCTCGAGTGCCAGAAGAGGCCCGTGGTATGGATAGTGGGCGGAACTGACAAGGGAAACGACTACAGCATCCTGGCAGGCCTGGTGAAGGAGAAAGTCAAGGCCATCGTATGCCTTGGAATTGACAACGCCAAGATACACGCAGCCTTCGAGGGCATAGTGGGCAAGGACAGGATGGCCGACACCCACTCCGCCGAGGAGGCCGTCAAGGTTGCAAGCAAGTTCGCGCAGGGCGGAGACGTAGTGCTCCTGAGCCCCTGCTGCGCCAGCTTCGACCTTTTCAAGAACTACGAGGACCGCGGAGAGAAATTCAAGCAAGCAGTAAGGAACCTGTAACGCATTATGGCAAAGAGCAAAGGAAAGACTACATTCATTGACCGCCTGGGAGGAGACAAGGTGGTTTGGACAATCATGCTCTTCCTTTGCATGATCTCCCTCGTGAGCCTGTTCTCCGCCACCTCCCAGCTGGCCTCCGAATCCAATACCCGTCTGGACATAGTGAAGGACCAGGTGATAACCATAGCGATGGGACTGTTCTTTGTGTTCCTGTGCTACAGGGTAAACTCCATAAAGCTTTTCAAGGCGCTGGCAAGATGGGGCTTCGCCCTTTCGCTGGCCCTGCTGGCATTCGTGGACCTGCATATAAAACTGCCCCTGATATCAGCCGCGAGCATAAACGACGCGTGGCGCGTCATCAAGATATTCGGCTTCCAGGTTCACGTCCTGGAGGTGGTGAAGGTGGCAATGGTAATGTATCTGGCCTGGGCCATAGACCGTCTCCAGAACGGAGAATTCAAGCTGCTTGACAGGCTGTCCAACATCAACCGCCTGGAATTCCTGGGAAACAAGCTCTGGCAGGAGATAATCTGCGTGATACTGCCTTCTCTTATAATTGTGGTGGCATCGCTTCCAGCCAGCAACTCCAGCGCGCTTTTCCTGGCCGGAATTATGTTCCTGACAATGCTTCTGGGAAGGATAAACTTCTTCCACATAGTGGCCACGGGCCTGTTCTGCGGGCTGATGCTTGCAGGCTGCTTCGGCCTGTATAAGCTCAGCAGCGGGCTTCAGCATAACGATCCGGACGCCAAGGTCCTGTTCAGGCGCATCGGCACGGGCGTAAGCCGCGTGCTGGACAAATCCATTGACTACGAGGAAATCATCCGCACGGCGGACAAAGGTTCCAAGGAATACCAGACCGCCCTGGACCGCATACGCCAGCCTTACGGCGCCAAGATTGCCATAAAGGAAGGCGGCCTGTTTGGAAAGGGTCCGGGCAACAGTACCCAGAAATACAAGGTCCCGGTTATTTACGAGGACTACATTTTCAGCTTCATCATAGAGGAATACGGCCTCCTGTTCGGCGGACTGTTCATATTCATTCTGTATCTCAGTCTGCTTGCCAGGGGTTCCATCATAGCCAGGAACTGCAACGACCACTTTGCCAAATGCGCCGTGGCAGGCCTGTGCATGCTTATCACCGCCCAGGCAATGATGCACATAACCGTGAACTGCGACATAGGATTCCTCACAGGACAGACCCTGCCGCTTGTCAGCTACGGAACGTCGGCTTTCGTGTGCTTCAGCATAGCCTTTGGAATCATCCTGTCAATAAGCAGGATGGCGGAAAAGAACGTGGAGAAGGAAAGACTTGAGGCAGCGCCGCTCATAGAACTTCAGGAGGACACGCAGGACGAGCTGCGCAACTCACTGAACGACCTTGACCAGCTTGACTCTATGGACATATAACAAGGAACTATGGAATACAAACCTGTAAGAGTTATCATCAGCGGCGGAGGCACGGGCGGACATATCTTCCCGGCCATCTCAATCGCATCCAGGTTCAAGGAAGTGAACCCGGAATCCGAAATACTGTTCGTGGGCGCCGAGGGAAGGATGGAAATGGAGAAGGTGCCTGCCGCGGGATTCCGCATAGTGGGGCTCAAAGTAGCCGGACTCCAGCGCAAGAGGAGCCTCAAGAACATAGTCGAGAACCTCAAGCTGCCCTTACGCTTTGCAAAAAGCATCCGCAAGGCTCGGCACATCATAAAGGAGTTCAAGCCGGACATAGCCATAGGCGTGGGAGGATATGCCAGCGCTCCCCTGCTGTTCGCGGCCACCGAGATGAAAATCCCCACCCTCATCCAGGAGCAGAACGGCTTTGCCGGCCTCACCAACAAGATGCTGGGCCGGAGGGTGGACAGGATATGCGTGGCTTACGAGGGAATGGAGAAGTTCTTTCCGGCAGAGAAGATTGTCCTTACCGGAAACCCCATCCGGAAACTCATAGTGCCCTGCACCCCCCAGATGAAGGCGGAAGGCATTGAATTCTACGGAATGGACCCGGACAAGAAGCACTTGCTGATAGTGGGCGGAAGCCTTGGAAGCGGCACCCTGAACAACGCAATGAAGAAATGGATATCCGACGGCTGCCCCGGAGGGGAGGATGTGGAAGTGCTCTGGCAGTGCGGCAAGTACTACAAGGATTCCATTGACGCGTTTATGGAATCCCGCAAGGAGGACTGCCCGCAGATCCACTATTCCGAATTCATATCCAGGATGGCCCTGGCCTACGCAATGGCGGACGTGGTGATCTCACGCTCCGGCGCAAGCTCCATTTCAGAGCTGTGCGCCGCCCGCAAGGCCGCCGTGCTGGTCCCGTCGCCAAACGTGGCCGAAGACCACCAGACACACAATGCAATGGCGCTGGTGCGCAAGGGCGCCGGAATACTGGTAAAGGACGCCGATGCGGTGGAGAAACTGATGGGCGTTGCACTGAAACTATTGGACAATCCTGATAAGATCCAGGAGATGGAGACAAACATAGCAAAGCTTGCAAAGATGGACGCAGGCGCCGTAATAGTTGACGAAGCATACAGACTGATATAATGTACAGAAATATATATTTCATAGGTATAGGCGGGATTGGAATGAGCGCCATAGCCCGTTACTACAAGTTCAAGGGACTGGAGGTAAGCGGTTACGACCGCACGGAAACCGAACTTACCCGCAAGCTCTGTGCGGAAGGGATAGGAGTACACTACACTGACTCCCCGGAACTTATCCCCCAGGACATTGACAGCACCCTGGTGGTTTACACCCCGGCCATCCCGGAGGACCTTCAGGAACTGGTCACAGTACGCCGGAAGGGGTACAAGGTGGTGAAACGCTCCCGTATGCTGGGAGAGATTACGGACGGCCAGGTTTGCCTTGCCGTTGCAGGCACCCACGGGAAAACCACCACAAGCACGCTCGCAGCCCACATCCTCACCCAGAGCGGCGAGGGCTGCTCCGCCTTCCTTGGAGGCATATCCAAGAACTACGGCACCAACCTGCTGATGAGCGCCAACGATGTAGTGGTTGCCGAGGCCGACGAATTCGACCGCAGTTTCCTCCAGCTGCATCCGCAAATTGCGGTTATCACAGCAATGGATGCGGACCATCTGGACATTTACGGAGACCTTGAGCACGTGCAGGAAGCCTTCCGCAATTTCGCATCCCAGGTAAGCAGCGCCGTCATCAAGAAGATAGGGCTTCCGCTGGGAAAGGAAGACACCCCTGCAAAGCTGTACACCTACAGCCTGGACAGCCCCCAGGCGGATTTCTACGCATCCGACATACGCCTTCAGCCGGACGGTCACTTTATTTTTGACCTCAATCATCCGGGCGGGGTGATAAGGGACATAAAGCTTGGAACGCTGGGATGGGTGAACGTGGAGAACTGCGTGGCCGCATCGGCCATATGCCTGCTCCACGGCACGGCGCCGGAGAGCATCCGCAGCGCCGCTGAAAGCTTCCAGGGCGTGCGCCGAAGGCTGGACGTCCACGTAAACCGCCCGGGCCTCACTTATATTGACGATTACGCCCACCACCCGGCCGAACTGGCAACGGCCATTTCCTCCCTCAAGCAGATATTCCCCGGCAGGACGGTCACAGGAGTGTTCCAACCACACCTTTACACCCGCACCAGGGACCTTGCAATAGGATTCGCCACCTCTTTGAGCCTGCTGGACGAACTTATCCTGCTGGACATCTACCCCGCAAGGGAAGAACCCATAGAGGGAGTCACATCCGACATCATTTTCAAGGATGTCACCTGCCCCGTGAAAAGGATGATGCACAAGGAGGACCTCCTGGAATACCTTGCCTCCAGGGACCTTGACGTGCTGGCAACCTTTGGCGCCGGAGACATCGACAGGCTGGTACAACCCATAACTGAAATGCTGGAACAGAGATGAAACGTCCTTTGCTGAACATACTCCGCATTGCCGGGATCGCAGTCCTGGCAGCAGCTTTCGTGCTGCTGGGCCTGCTCAGCCGCAAGGCCCGCTTCCAGCGCACCTGCGACGGCGTGGTAGTGGAGTTCAGCGATGACTTCAACTTTGTTACGGAAGATGACATAAAGGGATACATAGACCGTTATGCCGGGAATTACATAGGACGGAGGCTGGACAGCCTGGACCTGAACGGCATTGAGAATATGCTCAACCAGCAGAGCGCAGTGCTCAAGAGCGAGGTTTACTCCACCGGAGACGGCAAACTTCACACCCGCATCTGGCAGCGCGAGCCGGTGCTGCGCTTCCAGGGACCGGACGGCGGCTTTTACATTGACGACCGCGGCTCCATCTTCCCTCTCCAGGACAACTACACCTCCCTGGTGCCGGTCATTGACGGTTACATCCCCGTTAAGGTGAGTCCCGGATACAAGGGAGAAGCCCGCAACGAGAAGGAAGCCGCCTGGATCAGAGGTGTGCAGGAGATGGTGGACTATATGCAGGTAAATGCGATATGGGCGGAGAACATAGTCCAGATACACGTGGACCAGAATTCGGACATAATACTGGTGCCAAGGGAGGGAGACGAGAAGTTCATCTTTGGCAGTCCGGACGACGCGGCGGCCAAGTTCTCCCGCATTGAGAAGTACTACCAGTACATAAAGCCCGGCGAAAAGCAATATACCAGCGTGAACGTAAAATTTAAAGGACAGATTATTTGCAAATAAACACAATATGGACGAGAGATATATCGCGGCTATAGACCTGGGGTCATCCAGGATCAGTCTGGGGGTGGCCCTGGTGCAGGGAGACAACACCCAGATCATTTATTTTGACAGCACCCCTTCCGAGGGCGTGCGCACCGGCGCCGTATTCAATCCTCAGCGCTGCGGCGGCAAGATCCGGGAACTGCTGGACAGGGCCGAAGCCGAACTTAAGATCCACATACACCAGATAGTGACCAACTATCCCAAGTACGGTGTCAAGCAGGAACTTGCCACAGGCGAACTGCCCAGGACGGATCCCACCAGCAGCATTTCGGACGAGGAGCTGGACAGCCTCAAGAACGTGTCCCTGGACAGCTACCCGCTGGACAACAGCGCCACACAGCTTATCTACGGCGCCGTGGTACAGTCTTTTGCCACGGAAGAATATATCAATGCCCGCGAGGACGACGTTGTGGGAATGATCAGCGCCAAACTGTGCGGCAATTACAAGCTGTTCATAGGAAGCAAGCGCACGTCGGATTATATCGACGCCGCCTGCAATATGGCCAAGATAGCCATTTCTGACAAATACTTCGGCCCCGAAGTGGAAGGAAAGGCCGTGCTGACTATGAACGAGATGGAGAACGGCGTGGCCCTTATCAATATGGGCGCCGGCGTCACCTCCGTCACCGTTTACCATAAGGGCGTGCTCCGCTACTACGGAGCAATCCCGTTCGGAGGCAAGTCCATAACTGACGACATCAGATACGAGAGCGGATTCTCCCAGAGTCTCTCGGAGAACATAAAGCTGGCGTTTGGCGCTTGTCTTCCGGACAAGCTCCAGAGCCTTTCTGACAAGATCCTGCAGGTTGACTGCGGGGATGACATCCCTCCCAAGAACCTGAGCATCAAGTATCTGTCAGAGATTATCACCGCCCGCCAGAAAGAGATCCTGGATGCCATCCTGTGGCATATCCAGAAGAGCGGCCTGGCAGACAACCTCCGCAGCGGAGTGGTGCTCACCGGCGGAGGATGCGAACTTGTGAACACGGCCAACCTGCTCAAGGACATATCCGGCTATTCCGTAAGGATAGGGTCGCCGAGACGCTTCTTCACCACCGGATGCGACGGCTTGGGCTCCCCTGCCGCAACCACCTGCGTGGGCCTCATAATGGAAGCCCGCAAGCACCCGCATATCAACTGCGCTGAAATCCCTGAGACTATTGAAGTGGAGATGGCCCCGCCCCAGAAGGAGGAGCTTTTCCCCGAGGAAGCGCCCGCCGAAGAACCCAAGCCTCAGCAGGCCCCTGCCCCTGAGAAAGACAGGAAAGAGGAGGTCAGGAAGCCCAGGAGGGAGAAAATCACAAAGGTCAAGCCTCCAAAACCGCCAAAGGAGCACAAGGAGATCAAGGTGCCCAACTGGCTCAAGAGGATTGGCGAATTCCAGGAAACATTATTTGACGGTATGGACGAACGTTCCGACGACTCTATAAACAACAAAGAATAATTATGACAGCAGATGTATTTCCAGTAGATTGGGCCCCTTCCAATGACCTTATAAAAGTGTTGGGAGTAGGCGGAGGCGGATGCAATGCCGTCAACTATATGTACAAGCAGGGCGTGGAGGGATGCAGCTTCATAGTCTGCAACACGGATATGCAGGCCCTTCGCGGATGCGACGTGCCCGAGAAGATCCAGCTGGGCCACGACGGCCTTGGAGCCGGCACGGACCCTATCCAGGGCCGCAACGCCGCCCTGGAGTCCCAGGACGAGATTGCCCGCAAGGTGCTTGACACCGGCACCCAGATGCTGTTCATCACCGCCGGAATGGGCGGCGGTACCGGCACGGGAGCCGCACCTATCATTGCCAAGATGGCAAAGGACCGCGGAATCCTGACAGTTGGTGTTGTCACCATCCCGTTCGACAACCAGGGCAACGAGACCATAACCCGCGCCATAGACGGCATCCACGAGATGGAGAAAAACGTGGACAGCCTTCTCATAATAAAGAACCAGAACATCATAACCCATTACGGAGACCTGTTGCTCCACGAGGCCTTCCCCAAGTCTGACGAGGTGCTTGCCACGGCGGTCAGGGGCATCATTGAGATCATCAAGAAGCCGGGATACATAAACGTGGACTTCAGGGACGTCAAGGTAATGATGAAGGACAGCGGCTACGCCCTTATGGGAAGCGGAAGCGGCACGGGCCCAACCAGGATCGAGGATGCAGTCCGCGAGGCCTTCAATTCCCCCCTTCTCAACGAGTATGACCTCACCTCCGCCCGCAACATCCTTATCAACGTGACGGCTCCGCGAAGCGAACAGGGCATCCTGGGAAGCCAGTACCAGATGATCAGCGACGAGATCCGCAAGTACACCGGCAACACCAACAGTTTCAAGCAGGGCCTCATCTACGAGGACGACCCCGCCTATGGAGACAGGGTCACAATCACGGCCATTGTCACGGGATTGCAGTTCGTTGACATAATAGGCCCGGCGGAAGACCTTGGGAACTATATTTTCCTGGACAAGGACTTCGTTTACCTGAAAGAAGACTCGCAGCTTGGGAACAACGCCCAGCCCGGTCCGCTGCCCGTAAGGTCCAAGATAGGTTTCAATTCGACGGAAAATTGTCGTACCTTCGCATTCCAGCCGGACCAGAAACCCTGCCTGGCCGTGGATCCCTGGGAGGACAAGAGTTTCCTGGAGAACGAGCCGGCAATACGCAGGGCGGCAAAAAAAGACTGATTATGGAAAAACGCACGAGAGTAAGATTTGCACCGTCTCCCACCGGCCCGCTCCATATGGGCGGAGTCCGGACCGCATTATATAACTATCTGTACGCCAAGCAGAATGGCGGAGACTTCATCCTCCGTATAGAAGACACTGATTCTCACCGCTTTGTGCCGGGAGCCGAAGAGTACATCATAGAGGCTCTCCGCTGGTGCGGCATCTACCCCGACGAGGGCGTGGACGCTTCCGGAAAGATAGTGGAAGCCCCGGACGAGAGGCATCCGCACGCGCCTTACAGGCAGTCCCAGCGCAAAGGCATATACCGCAAATATGCCGAAGAGCTGGTTGCCAAAGGCGCTGCATACTACGCATTCGACACTCCGGAGGAGCTGGAGGCCGCAAGGGCGCAGGAGGAGATGCACGGCAAGACCTTCACATATAACCGCGTGACGCGCCCGGGTATGCGCAATTCCCTGAGCATGGATCCTGAACACGTGAAGGAACTGCTGGAGAACAGCACGGACTGGACAATCCGCTTCAAGATGCCGGAGAACACGGTGGTGAAGATGGACGACCTGATCCGCGGCCACATAGAGGTGAACACAGATACCCTGGACGACAAGGTACTCTGGAAGAGGGCCGACGAACTGCCCACATACCACCTTGCAAACATAGTTGACGACCACCTGATGGAGATCAGCGAGGTCATCCGCGGAGAGGAGTGGCTCCCTTCCCTGCCGCTGCATTACCTGCTTTACCAGGCCTTCGGCTGGGAAGACACAATGCCGCGCTTCGCCCATCTTTCCCTGCTCCTGAAGCCCGTGGGCAACGGCAAGCTCAGCAAGAGGGACGGCGACAAACTTGGATTCCCCGTGTTCCCGCTGGAGTGGACCAATCCCGAGACCGGGGAGAAGTCCCGCGGCTACCGCGAGGACGGATATTTCCCGGAGGCCTTCGTGAATATGCTGGCTATGCTGGGATGGAACCCGGGGGACGACCGCGAACTGTTTTCCCTGGAAGAGCTTGTGCAGGCCTTCTCAATGGACAAGGTCCAGAAAGCGGGCGCCAAGTTCAATCCGGAAAAGGCCAAATGGTTCAACAAGGAGTACCTCCGCAAGAAGAGCGACGAGGAGCTTACAGACCTCTTCATCCCCATCCTCAAAGACAAGGGTATAGACGCTGAGCGCGATTACGTCCTCAAGGTTGTGACGCTCATAAAGGAAAGGGCCACGTTCGTCGCCGATTTCTGGGATATAGCCCCCTACCTGTTCGAGGCTCCCCTGGAATACAATGAGAAGGACGTGGCAAAGTTCTGGAAGCCGGAAAACTATACGCTTGCGCTGCAGGCTGCCGGCTTCATAAGGGCTTACGCCGGCCCGTGGGAGAAAGAAGCCCTGGAGACGGCCCTGGAGGAGTTCATCCGCGGAAACGAGTGGCCTATGGGCAAGGTGATGAACTGCCTGCGCCTGGCGCTGGCGGGAGCATCCAGCGGACTTGGCATCGCGGACATAGTGACCCTGATAGGCAGGGAGGAGTTCGGACGCAGGATTGACAATATCGTAAATACACTGGGACAATGACAATAGGAATTTGCAGCGATCATGCCGGATACGGATACAAGTCCGAGCTGATCAAATACCTGGCCCGCCGCGGCCACAACGTGATAGACTACGGGACGGATTCTGACGCCAGCGTAGATTATGCGGATTTTGCACACCCTCTTGCAAGGGCCGTGGAGAAGGGCATCGTGGAGAGGGGTATCGCTATCTGCGGTACCGGTAACGGTATGGCAATGACCCTCAACCACCATAAGGGCATTCGCGCCGGCCTGGCCTGGAACAAGGAGGTGGCCAAACTGGTCAAGGAGCACAACGACGCAAACGTGCTGGTGATGCCAGCCCGCTTCGCCTCCCTGACAATGTGCCGCATAATGGTCAAGACCTGGATGGAGACCAAGTTTGCCGGTGGCCGCCACCAGAGGCGCATAGACAAGATTCCCGTAAAGAGATAGTGAAACTGGAGCGTGACATCGAACTTTATCCGCAGGGAATAATCCTCCCTGTGGATAAACCGTATAGATGGACCTCCGCGGACGTGATCCGCAAGATAAAATACGCCGCCTGCAGGCACTTTGGAAAGAAGAACCTGAAGGTTGGGCACGCAGGCACCCTGGACCCCCTTGCAACGGGGGTTCTTTTGGTTTGTATAGGAAAGGCCACCAAACTTGCGGAGGAGCTGCAGCGCAGCCCCAAGCAATATCTGGCAGGCGTCAGCTTTGGCGCCACCACGCCTTCGTACGACAGGGAGAAGGCTATTGACGCGCGCTTCCCGGTGGACGGGATAACCAGGGAGGCCGTGGAGGAAATGCTGCAAGGCTTCGTGGGAGAGCAGGAACAGGTGGCGCCGCTGTTCAGCGCCAAGAGCGTGGATGGCGTGCGCGCCTATGAGATGGCGCGCAAGGCATACAGGCAGGCGACGTGCAGCGGCGGGGACTTCGACCATTCGGCCACTGAGCTGCTCAGCCGCCAGAAAATAAACATCAGCGCCCTGAAACTGGTTTCGTTCGGAGAACCTGTCAGGGAAATGCAGGGCAGCAAGCCCAATCCAAGGATAAACGTCACGGACATATCGCAGGAAGAAGGCCTGGTAAACGCCGAGATCCTTGTGGACTGCAGCAAGGGCACCTACATCCGCGCCCTGGCGCGCGACTGGGGCGAGGCCCTTGGAAGCGGAGCGTTCCTCAACAACCTGAGGCGCACGCGATGCGGGGATTTCAAGGTTGAAGAGGCTCTGGGCATAGAGGAGGCGTTGGAATGCTTTGGATAGTGCGCAGGCGGCCCAGGCGCCGCAAAAAGACCCTTGACGCCGCAACCGCGGCTCTTGTGGAAGAGCTGCGCCGCCAGGCCAAGGCTTACCTGCCGGGGCGTCTCGCAGAACTCGCCACCCTGCACGGCTTCCAATATAACACCCTGAGAATCAAGCATAACAGTTCCAACTGGGGCAGCTGCTCATCCAAAGGGAACATTAACCTGAACCTGAATCTGATGCGTGTTCCGCAGGAGCTCCAGGACTATGTGATGCTCCACGAACTGTGTCACCTCAAATACCTTAACCACTCCCCTCAATTCCACGCACTGCTGGAAAGCGTCTGCCCCGGGCACCGCGAAAAGCAGCGCCGGCTTAAAGAGTTCAAACTTATCTGAAATGCCCAAAGTATCCGCAATTCTGCCTGTCTATGGGGAAAAATACATAGAACAGAGTCTCAGGAGCCTGCTTGACCAGACTCTGGACGACATTGAGTTCATCCTGGTAGATGACAGGTCTCCGGATTCCGCATATGACATCGCTCTGGAAATCATCGGTGAGGAGCAATACGCCCATCTGAGAGACAACATAAAGATAATCCGCCACGACGTAAACAAAGGGGCGCACATAGTCAGGAGGACCGGATGGGAAGCCTCCACCGGAGACTATATATACCAGCCTGATTCCGATGACCTGATGGACAGGGACATCCTGCGCAAACTGTGGGAAAAGGCAGTTGAGGGAGATTATGACATGGTGGAATGTTCTTTCTGGATCACAGACGCGGAAGGCAACCGCCGCAGGCCGGAATGCCCGGAGCAATACATCCGGAATGCCTATGAGGACTGGATAGTATGGCCGGGTACTCCCACATACTGGAACAAATTGTTCAAGCGCAGTGTGTATGAGAACGAGATAATATGGCCGAAACACCATTACAAGGAAGATTATATCATCGTTTCCCAGTTGCTGACCTACTCCCGCACCAGGGCTTTCATAGATGAGCCTCTTTACTCTTATTTCCTTAATCCGGCAGGGAACGCCATTTCCGAAGATATCCGCCGGAGAATAGAGTACTCAAAGGAACAGGTGGACATACTGGAAGAATTTATGCGCGGCAAGGGTCTGTATGACAGATACAGGACCCGCTTCACAGTAATGAAATCTGACATACTGCAGGATGCCTGGGCCCTTCCCTGGCGGGAATTCCTGAAAGTGCTGCCGGAAGAAAGGGCAGGTATCCTTACCTGCAGCGGCGTTCCTCTCAAAACAAGGCTGGGCCATATCAGCAAACTGCTGGGCATCCACGGCATAAGCAAATTATTTTGCATTATTGCGTTTTTTGTCTAACTTTGCACGCTTTTATCCCCTATGGGATAAGCAAGGTATATTATTAACACTTAAGATTTTTTGCACGATGGCTGAATATTTAATGCCTGAGAAGAAGCAAGAGATTTTCGCGAAGTACGGGAAGTCCAATAAAGACACCGGCTCTCCTGAGAGTCAAGTTGCTCTATTTTCCTACCGTAT
>JAGCYZ010000013.1 GCA_017960545.1 Bacteroidales bacterium | reverse complement strand
TTGTTGTAAAAATAGATTACGTGATAGAACAGCACCAGGAGAACGGTCACCCAGCGCAAATTGTCAATCCAATGTTTTCTCATTTTGTAAGTCCTTCCATAGCTTGGTCAACGATGCTCTGAAATAATTCAGTCTTAAGCAAGGCTATCCCTTTCTGGTCCCCGAGCATCATCAGGGTGTCGCCAGGCTGGATGTTGTATATCTTTCTGGCGTCCTTGGGGATAACAATCTGCCCCTTGTCCCCAACCTTTACTACGCCAAAGATAAATTTTCCGTCTTTTTCTTGCATTTTGTAGGAATAGTTAGAAATTTCCCACAAATATAACAAAATAATTTATAAATTTACAATATGAAAAAAAGAATTCTACTTATTATAGCATTTGCCCTTCTGGCATTTGCATCCTGCAGCTATAAGCACTACACTTATCTCAGGGCTGCAGAAGAAAGGGAACTGTTTTCTCCCGCCCAGCAGGAAGAGTATGACGCCTTTATATGGCGTGCGGAAAGAAAGGACAGGGACGCCCTGCCCAGCAGTTTCCGCACCTGCCAGAGCGAACTGAGGGTCCGCAGCGCCGTTTCCGGCTATGACCCTGAGTTCAAGCCCTCCACCAAGGGTTTGGCGGATCTGAAGGTTAGCGCCAGCTCGGATTTCAGCGCCAAGGAGCTTGACGCACTGGTGGCGGAAATCCGCAAACTGCACAGCGGCCCCATCACCATCGTTGACCTCAGGAGCGAGACTCACGGCCTCCTGAACGGAGACCACCTGTCTTTATATGGCCAGGAGAACTGGGACAATATGGGATTGACGCACGAGCAGATCATAGAGAATGAGAAACGGATCATTCACGGCCTCGTGGGCAAGGAGATCGAAACCGGAGGCACCAGCCGCAATGGACGTACCACCAAGATGACGGTTACATCTGCCGAGACCGAAGAGGAACTCTGCGCAAGGCGCGGGGTAGGCTATCTCCGCCTTACCGTTCTCGACCACTGCTTTGCAGACCCCCGCAGCATAGATGACTTCATATCATTTGTGCAGACCCTCCCGGAAGACACCTGGCTCCACATCCATTGCCAGGCCGGTATGGGCAGGACCAATATGTTCCTGGTGTTCTACGACTTCCTCCGCAACACAGACGTGCCTGTCAAGGACGTGGTTTACCGTCATTTTATGCAGGGCGGCAACTTCCAGCTCTATGACGGTGAGAAGGAGGATGAGGCAGAGTGGAAGATCCCTCTGGCAAAGGAGAAAGTTGAAATGATACCTCTGGTTCACGAATACATCAAGGAACAGAAGCCAAAGGGATTCAAAGTTCCCTGGAGCCAGTGGAAGACCAAGTTCAAGTCATAGTTTATTGTTCCTGGCCGTACAGGGCCGTGGGATAATTACCGGTGAAGCAGGCGGTGCAGAGGGTTGTCCGGCAGGACGCCTTCAGCAGCGCCTGCGCGGATAGATAGTGGAGGGAATCTGCGCCTATGAACCCGCAGATTTCCTCCTCGTCGTGATCCGCGCCTATCAGCTGGTCGCTGGTGCCGGTGTCTATTCCATAAAAGCAGGGCCAGGCGTATTTGGGGCTGGCGATGAGCATATGCACCTCCCTGGCTCCCGCGTCTCGCAGCAGCCTTACAATTTGCCTGGACGTGGTCCCGCGGACTATAGAATCGTCTATCAGGGCAATGGATTTGCCTTCCACCACGCTGCGGATGGGGGACATTTTCATCCGGACGCCAAGGTCACGCATTGACTGGGCGGGCTGGATGAAAGTCCGGGCAACGTATATGTTTTTCAGCAAGCCCCTCTCCAGAGGGATGTGCGAGGCCTCTGAATATCCCATAGCGGCGCTGATGCTGGAGTCCGGGACACCAACCACTATGTCCGCACGGACGGGGTGCTCCTCAAAGAGGAGCCTTCCAGTCCGCTTGCGGAATGCGTGGACGTTGCATCCTTCTATGTCGCTGTCCGGGCGTGCGAAGTAGATGTATTCCATTGCGCACATATACCTTCCGGAGTGATGTGAATGACGGTAGCTCTTGAGTCCTTCCGGGCCGATGGCTACCAGTTCGCCAGGGTCTATGTCGCGAAGGAACTCCGCTCCCAGGGCATCCAGGGCACAGGTTTCGCTGGCTACGACGTAGCCGCCGGCAAGCCGCCCTATGGACAGGGGCCTGAAGCCGTATTTGTCGCGGCAGGCGTAAAGGGCTCCCTGGGCCAGGATGACGGTGGAGAAAGCCCCGTCCAACAGGTTGGCGGCGGACATTATGCTTTGCTCCCAGCCTTCCGCCCCGGCCTTCATCCCTATCAAATGTGCGAAAAGTTCGCTGTCGGATGTGGATTGGAACAGGTGCCCCTGGCTCTCGAGGCTTGATTTGATGACGTCCGCGTTCACTATGTTGCCATTGTGCGCGAATGCGAAGGTGCCGGCGCTGCAAGTTATGCTGAATGGCTGTATGTTCTCCCTTCCGCCCACTGCGGTAGTGGGGTAGCGGACGTGGCCTATGCAGGAATCGCCTTGGAGTTGGGAGAGGGAATCGTCCGGGAAGACGTCCTTGACAAGGCCGGCGCCCTTGTGGATCCGGAGTCTGCGGTCAGGGCCGCAGACTGCTATTCCACAGGCCTGCTGGCCGCGGTGCTGGATGGCCTCCAGCGCCACGAATGCGTGGCGGGAGGCGCCATCCACCCCGTAGATTCCCAGAACGCCGCACTCCTCGTGCAACTCGTCATAACTGTCTCTAAACTTGAGCATTCCTGATTACGGTTCCAGAGTTATTCCGAACACAAGATAAGCATTTTTGGTATATGGATTTGCCGCCAACTGGGCAAAAACAGGAATTGAGAACGAATCGGTAACCTGGATGTCCTTTGAGGCAGTAAGCCCCAGGTTTATGAAGGCGAAGCAGTCAACTCCATAAAAGTCCGTGGCAAAGGGGACTGCGCCCACTGTTGCCGTCCAGTCCACTCCTCCCAGGAAGAAAGGAATGTTGGCCTCAACGTAACTGCTATAGACAGGCTTTCCTGAATCGTTCAGGCTGTCGTCCCCTGCAAAGTTGGTAAACCACTGCAGGGAAGCGAACCCAAAATCATAGCCTATATTGGCTTCAAACACCTTGCTTGCAATTTCAGGGAACCAATAATCCGTTACTCCAATATTGAAACCACCTGCCTCATAAGCCAGGGTGAAGTCCAGTTCCCGGGTGTCCAGTGGATTG
>JAGCYZ010000012.1 GCA_017960545.1 Bacteroidales bacterium | reverse complement strand
CCCGCCCGTTTCCCTTGCCCTCCTGAGCGCACCCCCTTGTCATCCTGAGCGAAGCGAAGGATCTCCCTCCTTGCCCTCCTGAGCGCACCCCTTGTCATCCTGAGCGAAGCGAAGGATCTCCCTCCTTGCCCATCCCTCTCTATGCCACCCCAACGCACACCTGCGCTGTTTTCCCGCAATTTCGCCCCAGGTGCGCACCTGCGCTGTATGTGGCAGCGGGTGGAGTGGGGGATTCGTTCAGAAATAGTGTGTTTATTGAACGAAATGGGGTTTGGAGCGCATTTGGTTCAGAAAAGGGGGGAATTCTGAACGGAAGAGGCGGTGGTGGAGAAGAGTGGGTGGGAGAGATCCTTCGCTGGGGCTCAGGATGACAGGTGGGTGGAGGGGAGAGGGTTGAAGGAGCGGAGGAATTTTGTATCTTTACGGAGATAACCACAGATAACCTTACTTAATCACATTTGACGCTGAGATGAATTCGTATCCGTATGTTCAGATCAATAGTGTAGAGGCGCTGCCGGAGCCGGAGGAGAATACCGGGCTGGTGGGCCACTATGCGTTCCAGTATATAGACTTTACAGAGCCCAGGGCGCAGGAGTATGCCCTGAACCACACGTTTGTGGATTGCTGCTTCTTTGGCTGCGAGTTGCTGCCGCAGCAGTACAGGCTCCTGCAGGATTGCCTGGTGCTGCCGCGAATGGGGCAGCCGTACCACGCGTTCGTCTCCAATCTGTATAACGCCAGCACCCTCTATGAAGGCTTCACGGTAGAAGATCCTATCAGTTTCAAGCGCTGCTTTGACCACAGGGTCTATAAAGAGTACCGCGCCCAGGGAGCAATGTGCGATGACATCCGCATTATGCTCGCCCGCACCCTGCACGACCACTCAATCTATGACGAACTGATCAACTTCCTCCACAGCTACGACCCCAAGAGCGTGGTAGGCATTATGGGCGGCCACGGGCTTCGCCGCGCCGATGCGGGCTATCGCAAGATAGCGCTCATCAGCAAGAAGCTCACCGAGAAGGGCAAGCTGATGATATCCGGCGGCGGGCCGGGTGCAATGGAGGCCACGCACCTGGGTGCGTGGATGGCCGGCCGTCCCACCGCCGAGCTGGACGAAGCGCTTGCCCACCTCATAGAAACCGGCGAAGAAGACACCTCCCTCTGGGTGAAGAGCGCCTTTGAAGTAATTGAGAAATACCCCCAGACCCAGTACAGGAGCCTCTCCATCCCCACCTGGTTCTACGGCCACGAACCGTCAACTCCATTCGCAACCCACATAGCAAAGTTCTTTACCAACAGTGTCAGGGAAGATATGATTCTGAGCATATCCCAGGGAGGACTCATCATAGCCCCCGGATCGGCCGGAACCCTGCAGGAAATATTCCAGAACGCCGCCAAGCTCCATTACGACGAAGACGGAATTGTTGGCCCTATGATATTCCTTGACAAACAGTTCTACACCCAGGAAATCCCCGTTTACCCCTTTATGAAAGACCTTTGCGAAAGGGGCAAGTACAAACAAATAAACCTCTTCCTGACCGATGAGCCGGAAGAGGTCTGCGAAATAGTCAAATAAGACTTCCTAGCGCCCGTCGAACACCATCCGGTGCTCCTTGGCAACGGGAACTTCGTCTTTCTCTGGCTGCTGCCAATAGGTATAGCTGATGTGGTTCTGGTCCATCATATGGTTCCATTTGCCGCCGGCTATAACCTTGTTGTAATAGTCCCTGAGCTCCAGGTCGCGGGCGAAGTATTTGTTCACAGCTTCCTGGTCGTTGTAGAACTCCGCCATACGCATCTCGTGCAGGTTGCAGAAAGCGTCCACCTGGAAAAGGACCAGCTGGTCGTAGGCGTCGTAGTACCTGGCAGGGAGCTTCTCCTTGACGGCTAAAGCCCTGTCCCTGAGGTCTCTCCACAGCTGGACAATGGAAGACCACTGCTGAATGTTGTAGGTCTCCGCCTTGAGCATTTCCGGAGTGCGGATATGTGCGTAGATGCCGTAGGTGTCTATGATGGAGGCAATCTCATCTTCGTATGCGTGGAAGGTCTTGCGGGCGAATTCCCGCGTGTGCTCGCGGACCTGGGTGTCCGGGTTCCAGGCAAGGTCCAGGAAGAACTGGATGGGGTACTCCATAGGTTTGAGGTCTCCCACGTTCACCAGCCATATCTTGCGTATTCCGGAATCGTAGCACTTGGTCATCTGGTCCTTCACCTTGTGCATATCGTTGGTATTTATCCACTTGACGTTCCTGGGACCGCCCACGTAGTCGAAGTGGTAGTAGATGCCGTAGCCGCCGCTGCGCTCCTCGGTAGGGAACCAGCGCACGTTGCCCCAGTTGTCGTCACAGATCATAAGGGTTACGTCGTCGGGCACGCGCATTCCGTTGTCATAGTAGCTCTGCACCTCTTTGTACAGCGCCCAGACCTGAGGCGTCTCCGAGGCGGGCTTGCCGGTGACCTCGCTTATCATCTTTCGCTGCTCGGAGATGATATTCTCCAGCAGTTCAATGTTCTGCCCTTCGGTCATAGGCTCGTCGCCGTCGCCGCGCATTCCTATGGTCACTATGTCTTCGGTCTTGGCCATACGCTCGATGCCCTTGCGCCAGAAAGCGTCCAGGGCCTCCTTGTTCTTGGTGTAGTCCCAGGGGCCGCTGCCGTAGCGATGCCACTCCTTCTGCGCGCGGGCGCAGGGCTCGTGATGAGACGTGCTCATCACTATGCCCATCATATCGGCGTAGTAGGAATTAAGGGGGTCGTCGTCATAGAAGGCGGCGTCCCACATAGCGGGCCAGAGGAAATTGCCCTTGAGGCGGAGCAGCAGCTCGAACACCTTTACGTAGAAGCCGCTGGTGTAGCCGCCGTAATTCTCATTCACCCAGCCGGTGAGGCAGGGGGCCTCGTCATTGAGGAAAATCCCGCGGTATTCCACGGCGGGTTCCCCGTCCGTGTAAACACCCGGGATTATGCACACCTTGTCCTGGTGCTCTACGGGCACGTCGGCCCACCAGTACCAGGGCGATACGCCCATCTGCTCGCAGAGGGTGTATATGCCGTACGTGGTGCCGCGCTTGTCGCTTCCGGCAATCACAATACGGTCTTTGGTGGCAATTATCAGGTACTTTTCACGCGCACCTTTGAGCGACGATATCTGAGCCGGGGTGAGCAGGCTTTCTATGCCGCTGTGCCCCAGGGTACCAATGCAGATATCGGTCTTCTTAATCTTGGAGAAGCCGCTCTCCGTCAGGGGGAGGGCCTTTCCGCAAACTTTCCCGTAGTCTTCAGCAAGGTTCTGTGCGGCCAGTTTAACCCCGGGCCACTCCTGCGGGTCAAGCCTTATGAGGGCGGGCCTGACGCCTTTGCTAAAGCTGACGAACTGTTCTGCAGCCCCGGCAACGCGGGGCAGGCAGAACAGTACCGCAGCTAACAATACTGTTAGTATTCGCTTCATATTTAATGAATTACTGGTTCAGGGCGTCGGCGCTGGCCTGATACTTGGCCAGTTCCTCGTCGGTGAGTTCGTAGTTGGTCATTTCGCCTGAGAAGTATGAGTCGTAAGCGGCCATATCTACGAATCCGTGACCTGAGAGGTTGAAGAGGATCACCTTCTCCTCGCCGGTCTCCTTGCACTTGAGGGCCTCCTTGATGGTGGCTGCAATTGCGTGGCAGGACTCCGGAGCGGGGATGATACCCTCGGTCCTTGCAAAGAGGACACCGGCCTTGAAGGTTTCGGTCTGGTCATAGTCCTGGGCCTCCATAAAGCCGTCCTTCATAAGCTGCGACATAATGACGCCTGCGCCGTGGTAGCGGAGACCGCCTGCGTGGATGGTAGCGGGCTTGAAGGTGTGGCCGATGGTGTACATAGGGAGGAGGGGAGTGAGACCGGCCTCGTCGCCAAAGTCATACTCGAATTTTCCGCGGGTGAGCTTGGGGCAGGAAGAAGGCTCGGCTGCAATGAAGCGGGTCTTCTTGCCGTCCTGGATGTTGTGCCTCATAAAAGGATATGCGATTCCGCTGAAGTTGGAGCCGCCTCCGAAGCAGGCGATTACAATGTCAGGATATTCTCCTGCCATTGCCATCTGCTTCTCGGCCTCAAGGCCTATTACAGTCTGGTGCAGGCACACGTGGTTGAGCACGGAACCAAGGGTGTATTTGCAGTTGGGGGTTGATACTGCAAGCTCGATGGCCTCGGAGATTGCGGTGCCAAGTGAACCCTGGTCGTTGGGGTTGACTGTGAGGATGTCCTTACCGGCGCGGGTGGACATTGACGGAGACGGGGTGATGGCTGCGTCGAAGGTCTGCATAATGGAACGCCTGTAAGGCTTCTGGTTGTAGCTGGCCTTTACCATATAAACGGCGCAGTCGATGCCGAACTTCTTGGCGGCGTAGGAAAGGGCTCCGCCCCACTGGCCGGCTCCAGTCTCGGTTGTTATGTTGGTGATACCTTGTTTTTTTGCATAGTAAGCTTGGGCGAGGGCCGAATTCAGCTTGTGCGATCCGGCGGGGGACACGCTCTCGTTCTTGAAGTAGATGTGAGCCGGGGTGCCGAGGGCCTTTTCAAGGTCGTAAGCCCTTACGAGCGGGGTACACCTGTAGGCGGCGTACTGCTCACGCACTTCTTCAGGAATAGGAATCCACTCGTTTGTAGTGTCGAGCTCCTGATTTGAACATTCCTCGCAGAAGATAGGGTACAGGTCTTCTGCACTGAGGGGCTGACGCGTTCCCGGGTGAAGGATAGGAAGCGGTTTGTTGGGCATTACTGCCTGGATGTTAAACCATGCTGTTGGGATCTCGCTCTCCGGGAGAATGAATTTCTTCTGTTTCATTTTTTTTGAAATTAAAAGGTAATACAAAAAAGGGCTGTCTTTGTTGGACAGCCTTTATGTTAATAATAAAATATTCTTTTCACTGATGCACATACGATGGCTTGCTGTCCGATTTAGTCAGTCAGTTGCCACCACCAGAAGTATGCACCATTTGTTCTCATATCTGTGAGCAAAT
>JAGCYZ010000112.1 GCA_017960545.1 Bacteroidales bacterium | reverse complement strand
TATTTGGGAAGAGAAACGATAACAGCTTTCACCTATGGGAAATATTACACGTAAGAATTATCCGGTATCCGGGATGGGATGCGCGGCGTGCGTTGCGCGCGTGCAGAAGGCACTTCAGCAAAGCGCGGGAGTTCACGCAGCGGAGGTCAGCCTGGCATCCAACTCGGCCCGCATAGACTATGACCCGTCCGTAACCTCGCCGGCGCAGCTGCGCCAGTGCGTACAGGACGCGGGGTATGATCTCATCGTCCCGGAGGACGATGATGACTCGGACCCCGCGCTAAGCGAGGAGGCGCAACTTGAAGAACGGGCGGAGGAAGAGCAACGGCGCTCTTTCAAGGCCCTGAAACGCGATACTGTCCTGGCCCTCATCCTGGCCGCAGCGGTGATGATCCTGGGCATGGCCGTGCGGGACTTCCCCGGAAAGGGATGGCTGATGGCGGTCCTGAGCGGCGTGAGCGTGTGCTGGTGCGGAAGGCGTTTTTTCAAAACCGCCTTCAAGCAGGCCCGCACGCTTCACGCGGGAATGGACACCCTTGTAGCCCTCTCGGTGGGCATGTCTTTCCTGTTCAGCCTTTTCAACCTTCTCTTCCCCAAGGTGTGGACATCCCGGGGACTCTCCGCCGGACTCTACTTTGAGTCATCGGCAATGATCGTTGCCTTCATCCTCGCGGGACGCCTCCTTGAGGACAGGGCCAAGCACCGCACCACGCAATCAGTCAGAGCCCTGATACAACTGCAGCCGCAACGCAGGGATGTGCGCAAGGGCCAGGCCGTGGACGTCCTCCCCGGCGAAAGCATCCCCGCCGACGGCACAGTCATCGACGGCTTCTCCTACATTGACGAAAGCATGCTCACCGGCGAACCCCTCGCCGCATATAAAGAGGCCGGCAGCCACGTGTATGCCGGCACCATCAATGGCAACAACGCCTTCCGGATGATTGCGGAGAAGGTTGGAAACGAAACCACCCTCAGTTCAATCATCAGGATGGTGCAGGACGCCCAGGGCAGCAAAACCCGCATCCAGCGCACCGTGGACAAGATCTGCGCCTGGTTCGTCCCCGCAGTCCTGGCCATAGCGCTCCTGTCCCTCCTGGGATGGACCCTCCTCACTCCCGACGGCTTTATTCGTGGCCTCCTGGCGATGGTGACCGTGCTTGTGGTAGCCTGTCCCTGCTCCCTGGGCCTGGCAACGCCAACGGCCCTGACGGCAGGGATAGGCCGTGGCGCATCGGCAGGAATCCTTATCAAGGATGCTGACAGCCTCCAGGTAGCCGCAGACATCGACGTTGTAGTCCTGGACAAGACCGGCACCCTCACCACCGGAAAACCCTCTGTCAGCAAACTGGAATGGTTCAGCGACGCCCCACACCTTCCCTCGCTTCTCAAAACGATAGAGATGCGCTCCGGACATCCCCTGGGCGATGCCATAGTGACCGCCCTGGCCTCCGAGCCGGAACTCGACGGCGTCAGCGACTGCACCGCCCTCCCCGGCCAGGGAGTGACCGCGCAATGGAACAACCAAAGCTACTACGTCTCCAACTTCGCCCCCTCCTCCCCCTGTCATTCTGAGCGAAGCGAAGAATCTACCCCCTACACCCACTGGCGCCAGGACGGCAGCACCGTGGTCTTCTTCCACGACGGCCAGAACCTCCTTGCCGCAATTGCAATATCGGATCAGCTGAAACCGGATTCCGCCAAAGCCGTACAGGATCTCAAGGACCTGGGAATAGAGGTGCATATGCTCACCGGAGACCACCAGGATTCGGCTCAGGCCGTGGCTCGGAATGCAGGGATAGACCACGTATGCGCTTCGGCAATGCCTAACCTAAAGGTAGAATACATCAAGCAGCTCCAGAAAGACGGCCACAAAGTGGCCATGGCAGGCGACGGCATCAATGACAGCGCCGCCCTTATGACCGCTGACCTGGGCATTGCGATGGGCAAAGGCAGCGACATAGCCATCAATTCCGCGATGACCACCATAGTCTCCTCCAGCCTCTCAAAGATTCCGGAACTGACAGCCCTTTCAAGACGGACCCTCAAGATCATACGCCAGAACCTTGTATGGGCCTTCCTTTACAACATAATTGCCATCCCCGTAGCCAGCGGCGTGCTGTCCGGGGTACTGGGCTTCGCCCTGAACCCCATGGTCGCCGCCGCCGCAATGGCCTGCAGCTCCGTAATAGTGGTCACCAACAGCCTCAGGCTGCTGATAAATCACAAATAAACGGGCAAAAATGGGGGGAATAATTATTTTTATATATTTGCCACATGTTTCTACAGATAGTATTGTTGATAGCAGGACTCGCTCTTGTAGTTTTTGGAGCGGACTGGCTGGTTGAGGGAGCCTCCGGAATAGCCCGCAGGGCCGGGATAAGCGAATTTGTCATCGGACTCACAATAGTAGGATTCGGCACTTCCTGCCCGGAACTGGTAGTGAGCCTCACCGGCGCCTTCAAGGGCCTGGCGGACATCTCAATCGGAAACGTTGTCGGTTCCAACATCTACAACACCCTTCTGATACTGGGCGTAACCTCAATGATAGCCCCTATGGCCATCACACGGGTAAACCAGACAAGGGACATCCCCCTGGTGTTCGGCGTAACCCTGCTTTTCATACTCTTTGGAACATTCAACTCAGACATCTCACGCCTGGAAGGCATTATGTTCCTGTTGATTTTCGCCGCTTACATCTGGTATTGCTTTAAGTTCACGCCACGCGAAACCGATACGGAAACCCAAGAGAAACAACTCAAACTGTGGCAGGCTATATGCCTTGTACTTGTAGGACTCGGAGGGCTCATCGGGGGCGGCCAGCTCTTCGTGAATTCCGCCACCGCCATAGCAAAGATGCTCGGCGTCAGCGACAAGTTCATAGCAATAACCATCCTTGCCCTCGGCACCTCCCTTCCGGAACTTGCAACGTGCATCGTCGCCGCCGCCAAGCACAAGGGACAGCTGGCCCTCGGAAACATCCTGGGCTCCAACATCTTCAACATCCTCCTGATAATCGGCGCCTCCGCAGTGGTGACACCTCTGAGTTTCGCCTCAATGAACTATGTCGATCTGGGAGTCCTTATGCTCAGCACCATCCTGCTGTTCTCCAGCTGCTTCGTCGCAAAGAAGGACGTCATCGACCGCGTCGACGCCTCCTTCATGCTCCTCTGCCAAGCCGCCTACATGGCCTGGCTCTTCATCAGCCTATAAACCCCATAACTCCCCGGCCCTGTCCCGCCGGGTGCAAAAGGGGCTGTTCTGCACCCGGGGAGGGGTAAAATGGAGCGTCGGGGTGCAAAAAGGGCTGTTTTGCACCCGGGAGGCTGAAAAAGGGAGGGGTTAGGCGAGGTTCTCTTTGGAGAGGACGGGGTTGGCGTAGATGTTAAGGAAGATCTCGCAGAGCTGGGTGCGGTCAAGGGACTTGGGAAGCTTGCCGAGCTTGTGGGCAACGTACTTCTCAAAGTCCGCCTTCTGCTGAAGGGTGTACTTTGATGCGTACTTGTCCGTGCAGCGGACCATATCGTAGGCAATGTAGTTGGTCTTCCAGAGCTTGTAGCCTTCCACGATACGCCGGTCAACCACGTGCCTGAGATACTGGTAGCGGTCATTTCCGGAGCAGGCGGCCGCGGCGGCAATCTCATCGGCGGTCAAAGGCTTGCCGAAGCAAAGGTGCACGCGCCCCTTCTGCTGACGGATTCCGGTCATAATGCTGTGCATATCCTCGTCCTTCTTCTTGACGTACTTGCGGCTGCGGGAGATGAGCATCTCCCTGGCCTTGCGCGCGTCGCAGGACTCGTACTCGTAGGAAATGGACAGAGGAATAATGTTAAGTTCCCTGAAATTTGCCTGAAAGGATCCGGTGCCGCTCATATCGAACATCTTCAGGAGACCCTGTTCCGTGGAGTCAGCTCCGTCCTTGGTGCGCCCCTGCCTCTGGGCAATCCATACGGAACTCTTGCCGCTCACAATTGAATTGCGGATATAGTTTGAGAGGTACTTGGACTGTGTATAGAGCTCGCGTGCGGAAAGGCCGCGGATAACCTTTATGGAACGGTTGCACCTGAGAAGCCTTTCCACCGTCTTGCTGGAAAGGAGGTTGTCCCCCACGGCTATTTCCGTAAGGGCAACGCCGTTGCGCAGCAGAACATACTGCGTAAAAGCGGGATCCAGGATGATGTCCCTGTGGTTTGACATAGCAAGGAACTTCCCCTCTATTCCCTTGACATTCTCTATACCCTCATAAGTGAGTCCGTCCGTGGTATTGTCCAGAACCCAGCCAACAGCCTGGTTCATAACAATCTGCTGGAACTCATCTACAGTGTGGATTTTCTTGAGGGCCTTGCGCAGGGTATTCACCGGTTCTCCGGGAAACAGATACCTTGAGAGCCGGTAAACATAAGGATGGTTGGCCAGACGGGCTATTGCCTGGGCAGCTTCCTGGTCGTTATAAGGACCTATGCTTTCGTAACCTTTGAGATCCTCCATCTGTAAACACTTGCGATGTCAGAATGCAAATGTACTAAATTATTCCACCCTCTCCAAAAGGGAACTGTCCCCGTAACTCAGAAAACGGAAACCGTTTGCAAGCGCAAAGTCATATATGCGTCGCCAATCCCCTTTCACAAAAGCCGATACCAGAAGAATGAGCGTGCTCTCCGGCTGATGGAAATTGGTTACCAGATAGTCCACAAGGCGGAACCTGAACCCCGGTACTATAATGATTCTAGTACCTAATTTCAATTCATCCAATTTATTGGATTCAAGATATTCAACCAATGCTTTAAGTGATTCCTCAGTAGAATAGGGGTATTCCCTCTCATAAGGAACCCACTGCCCGATATCCTTTGGGGCACCGTTCTCGATGCATCCCACGCCGGCGTAATACAAGGACTCCAGCGTCCTCACGGAAGTGGTACCAACCGCTATGACCGGCGCCTTCCTGTCCCTGAGCTTGCGCAGAAGCCCGATGCCCACGCTGAAAGGCTCCCTGTGCATAGGATGATCAGCCACGTTGGAGCTCTTCACGGGAAGGAACGTCCCCGCCCCCACGTGCAGGCACACATCATTTATGTCGATGCCTTTCTGCCCTATGGCGTCCAGCACTCGCGGCGTAAAGTGCAGCCCCGCCGTTGGCGCGGCCACTGAGCCGCGTACGCGCGCATACAGCGTCTGATACCTTTCCAGGTCGATCGCCTCCGTCTCCCTGTTCAGATACGGTGGGATTGGCACGTTGCCCGCCATATCCAGCACCCTGGAGAAAGGCACGCCCGTACTCCAACGGAACTCGACAACGGCCGTATTGCCCTCTTTCCGGACCATAGAGGCCTTTAAGGCGAGTTTTGCTATATCAGGGTCATCCGCAGTGTTAATGAGGCTCAGGACGTCGTTTTTCCACTTCTTAAGGTTTCCAACCACGCATTTCCAGCTGCAGCACTCCGTGGAAGCGAAAATAGTGTTGTACTCCGGAGGATTCACAGGCTCCAGGCAGAATATCTCTATATGTGCGCCGGTTTCACGCTGGAAAAACATCCTGGCCGGAACCACCTTGGTTTCATTGAAAACCATTA
>JAGCYZ010000111.1 GCA_017960545.1 Bacteroidales bacterium | reverse complement strand
TGTGTAACAATAGGGCTCATACTTCTAAAAAGCCAGCGCACAGCCAAACACCAGGCCTACTCCGTACCTTGAACTGTATCTCAGAGACTGGTGCGGCACCGGCTGATGCGTGAACTTGTCATAAATATTCACGGGATGGTCAGACGTAAACTGCAGCGCCGTAAATATGTCCAGGCAGAAATCCTTGTAAACAGGAACCCTGTAACCGGTTCCCGCCTTTATGATCATCAATGGTTTATTGTTGAACGAACCGGCCAGAGAATGTGCACTTCCTCCGTCCAGGAATATCTTCCAGCCGGACTGGTCATAAGCTTTGATGAAATACGTAAATCTCAGCGAGTATGGAATAACCTTGCGGTCTTCATAAATCGCTGAAAAACCACTGTAAAGACTGACGGCCCAATGGTTTCCTATGTTTACGCCCGCGTTGGCCAGGATCTGTCCCGTGGATTTGTAAACCGGTTTGGCAAGCGAATCATCCACGCGCACGCCGTCCGTGGAGAAATAATTGAACTTGTGGAAATCCATAAAGACTCCGGCATACGCCCATTCCAGCCCATAGGTAAAGCGCACTTGGGCGTGCAGGTCTTTCCCTAAGCCTGCAAACATTATTAAAATAATTAATAAATGCTTGATTTTCAACACTTTACCTAAAAATTATAGCCTATGCACAATATAGGAATCCAAGCCCTGTACAGACCGTTCTTATACGTGGTCATTGTCAATCCGTCGTCCATTTTCAGATGCACCGCAAGATCTCCCTGGAAATACAGGCTTACGGCAAATGAAGAAGGAAAACGGAACCTGACGCCTACGTCTCCGGTCAGGCCCGTGGCCAGTCCGTTGCGCAAGTTGTTCTCAGTAAGATAACCGGCCATAGCGCCCATTCCTGCATAGAGGCTCCAGGTGGCGTCACCGTCCTTGAGACTCCCGTGCGCCAGGTCCAGGTTATGGAGGAAACTGACACGGAAACCCGGTGTAGAAGTCTTCAGCGAAGGGATCCCGTATATGTCAAAGTACGCGGTGATCACGTTGAATCCCCTGCTCTTGTGCGGATACTCCAGGCTTGCGCCGAAACCTTTCAGGGAATGTACCATCCCCCAATAAGAGTCTCCCTCCCCTGCCGGACGTGCCGGCAGGACTATAGGGAGAAAAAATAAGGCGGCCGTGATAAGCGCCTTGGTCAATTCAGGTTTCATTGACACGTCTGAAGTATTCATAGCAAATATAGCCATATTAATTTGAATATCGCCGAAATTTCGTACCTTTGGAAGACTAAAACACAAACCCCGGAATCTATGTCTGTAACTGTCAAGAAAGTAGAGAGCAAAAAGGACCTCAAGACTTTTATAGAGTTCCCTGACAAGCTTTATTTTGATAGTCCTTACTTCTGCCCAAAGCTCTATACGGATGAAGTTGGAACGCTCTCTAAAGACAAGAACCCCGCCTTTGATTTTTGCGAAGCAGAATATTTCCTGGCTTATAAAGACGGAGAACTTGCCGGCCGCGTAGCCGCTATCGTAAACAACCGCGCCAATGAATCCTGGAACCATAAGGAAGTCCGTTTTGGCTGGATAGATTTCATAGATGACCCTGAAGTGTCAAAGGCCTTGATAGATGCCGTGACTGAGTTCGGCAAGGAACGCGGGATGGACACTGTCACTGGTCCTCTGGGATTTACTGATTTCGATGCTGAGGGAATGCTCGTGGAAGGCTTTGACAAGCTTTGCACAATGCCTCTCATATACAACTATCCATATTACGTCAAGCATATCGAAAGCCTTGGTTTCCAGAAGGAAACGGACTGGCTGGAGTATAAGATCCATATCCCCCGCGTCCTCTCCCCCAAATACGTCCGTGTGGCAAATCTGGTCAAGGAGCGCTACGGTCTCAAGATCCACAGGCTCACCCGCAAGGAAGTCTTCAAGGAGGGCTGGGGAAAGAAGATATTCGACCTGATCAACGTTACCTACGGTAACCTGTACAACTTCACCAATCTTACCCAAGGCCTGATTGACAAGTACATAGAGACCTACCTCAGCCTGCTTGACCTCAAGTTCGTTTCCGTGATAGTGGATTCCCAGGACCAGATCGTGGGCTTTGGCGTGATGATGCCGTCCATAGTCCGCGCCCTCCAGAAGAACCGCGGCAAGCTCTTCCCGTTTGGCTGGTGGCCTCTGGTCAAGTCAATGTACCTCAAGCACGAGGACAACCTTGAGCTCCTGCTCATAGGCGTCACCCCTGAGTACCAGAAGAAAGGCGTTCACGCCCTTATATTCTGCGATATGTTCGAAACCGCCATCAAGGCCGGCTTCACCTATGCCGAATCCAATGCCGAACTGGAGGACAACCTTGACGTCCAGACCCTCTGGGGAGATTTCGACTACGAACAGCACAAGCGCCGCAGGGCTTACACCAAACACATTTAACCGTATATGAGCGCCTCTTCACAAATGCTGCCTCCCCTTCCGGAGAGGATGCGTCCCCATTCTCTTGAAGAATATGTGGGGCAGAAGCATCTTGTGGGCCCTGGATGCGTACTGCACAATATGATCAGCAGCGGCATCCTTTCCTCCTTTATCCTCTGGGGGCCTCCTGGCGTGGGCAAGACCACCCTGGCGCGCATAATGGCGGATTCCATGGACCGCGAATTCTTCACGCTTTCTGCAGTGAGCGCGGGCGTCAAGGACGTGCGCGAGGTCATAGACCACGCGCGCAGCAAGTCCCTTTTCTCCCACGCTTCCGCTCCGGTGCTCTTCATAGACGAAATCCACCGCTTCAACAAGGCCCAGCAGGACGCCCTCCTGGGCGCCGTAGAGCGCGGAGACATAGTCCTGATGGGCGCTACCACGGAAAACCCCTCCTTCGAGGTCATCACTCCCCTGCTGTCCCGCTGCCAGGTCTTCGTCCTCAAGAGCCTTTCCAAGGACAATCTCCTCACCCTGCTCAACCGCGCCCTCCAGACTGACCAGGTCCTCCGTGAGCGCAACATACTCCTCAAGGAGACCGACGCCCTCCTCCGCCAGAGCGGCGGCGACGGGCGCAAGCTCCTTAACATCCTTGAGATGGTGGTTGACTCCCAGGCGGGAGCCAAGGAGATAGTGATTGACAACAAGACTGTGAGCGACTGCCTGCAGCAGAGCACTGCCATCTACGACAAGAACGGCGAGATGCACTATGACATCATCTCCGCCTTCATTAAGAGCGTCCGCGGATCGGACCCCAACGCCGCCGTTTACTATATGGCCCGAATGCTTGACGGCGGTGAGGACCCCCTCTTCATAGCCCGCCGCCTCTGCATCCTTGCTGCCGAAGACATAGGCCTAGCCAACCCCAACGCCCTGCTCCTTGCCAATGCCTGCTTCCAGGTTGTCAACAGCATCGGCATGCCCGAGGCCCGCATCCCCCTCAGCGAGACCGCCATCTACCTGGCCTCCTCCCCCAAGAGCAACGCCGCCTATATGGCCATTGAGAACGCTATGGCCGCAGCCGCGGCCGATAAGACCGCCGCCGTCCCCCTCTACCTTCGCAACGCTCCCACCAAGCTAATGGAGGAGCTCGGCTACGCCGACGGCTACCGCTACGCCCACGACTACCCCGGCCATTTCACGGACCTTGAATTCATGCCTGAAGGCCTTGAGGGAAAAGTCTTCTACGATCCCCAGCCCAACCCCTCCGAGGACCGTCTCAAAGCCTACCTCCAATTCTGCTGGCCAAAATATTATCCCAAAAAGTAGCCTTTTTGGGATAATATCCTTCCAACCCCCTGTCACTCCGTGACATCCCCCTTCCAGGGGGAATGCCGGAACCTGCTGCGCAAAGCTTGCAGAACCCGGGTGCCTCCGGGTCGTCGCATCGCTCCTCCCTCCGGCACGGCGCCTGATGGCGCCCTTTTAAATCAGTGTCCGCTAAATGACGCTGCAAGTCGGTGGTGTGCTGAAAAGATGCCACAAAGCAGGCTCCGCCGAAAGCACTTTCCAGCACACCACCGCCCTCTCCGCTCCCGTCGTCCCAAATTCCGGGACATCAGGCGCACTTTTGCCTCTTTTTCGCTCCCGTCGTCCCAAGTTCTGGGACGTCAGGCGCACTTATCATCTTAATGACTAAATGGAGGATACGGAAGAATAGTTTGAAAAGAGTTATCCCTCCAAAGGTGCTTTCGGCGGAGCCTGTTTTTATGGCACCTTTGGAGGGATAACTCTTTCCAAACTTCTATAACCGAAGCGCTAAAGAACGCGGAAGTCAAGGGACTGGAGGTCCTTGTCGGCGGAGGAGTTGCCGTAGAGGATCTGGTAACGGCCCGGGAAGACGGCGAGGTCATCGGCAGCTTCGCTGTAATAAGCGAAAGCGTCCGGGTCAAGGGTAAGCTTAACCTTGACGGTCTTGCCGGGAGCAACGTTAACCCTTTGGTAAGCCTTGAGAGACTTGATAGGAGCGTCAGGATTGTCAAGGCTCTTCACATAAACCTGAACAACCTCATCGGCCGCCATCTGGCCGTTATTGGTAACGGGCACCGTAACGGTAACGCCCTGGCCGGCCTTCACGGAAGAACGGGAAAGCTTGGCGCTGCCAAAGGTAAAGTCAACATAGCTCATACCAAAGCCGAAAGGCCACATAGGTTCACCCTTGAAATAGCGGTATGTACGGTTCTCCATACTGTAGTCCTGGAAGTCAGGAAGCTGGGCGGTGGACTTGTAGAAAGTAACCGGAAGCTTTCCGGAAGGGCTCACGTCACCGAACAGGATGTCAGCGATGGCGGTGCCGCCTTCCTGGCCGGAGTACCAAACCTGGAGAAGAGCGTCAAAGTAAGGCTCGGCCTGCTCGTAGCCAATGCAGCTGCCGGAGCAGCTGAGCATAACGACGGGCTTGCCGGTTTCCTTCATAGACTTCAGGAAACGCTGCTGGACGGCGGGAAGCTCTATGGTAGCCCTCTCGTGGCCCTCACCCTCCTGGGTAGGAGAAATGCCTCCGGCGAAGAGGATAACGTCTGCATCGGCAACCTGTGCCTTGAGGTCGTCGAACTCAGCCCACCTGCGCTCGAACACGTCAACGTTGATCATTGAAACGGCGCCGTTGGCGGCAGCCTTGTAAAGCAGCTCAATGGTATAGGTCTGGCCCTGCTGAACCTCAGTGGTGATGAGGTTCTGGCCCCTGAAGGAAGTTCCCCTGGCGGTGCCAATCTCCTTGCCGTTAACCTTGACAACGCAGTCGTTGGACCTTACGTTGAAGCAGAGGGTTCCGGTGAAATCAGGAGTGATGGTTCCGGAATACTTGGCGGAGAAATCATTTGCGGGGATTCCGTCGCCAAAACCGTATCCGCCTTCAGTGCGGAAATTGATAGCCTGGACGTTCTCAACCTTGATGGGGTTGCCGGCAAAGTTGGTGTTGCCGTAGTACCTGGCCGTGAAGCCCTGCTCACCATTGGTGCGTACAAGGGGCAGCTTGGGAGTCTGGATGTAGTCGTTCTCAATCTCGCAGCCGCGGATGTAGGTGATGTCGGCTCCGGGGAGCTTGTTCTTAAGTCCCTGGAGGATAGTTACATAGTGGGTGGGAGAGCCGCTGTAGTTGCCGCGCATTATCTCAAGGTCATCGGCATTGGGGCCTACCACATAGATCTTCTTGATGTCCTTGGAAAGAGGCAGGACGTTGTTGCTGTTCTTGAGCATCACCACGGCCTCGCGCGCAAGCTTGAGGGCGTGCTCCTGATGCTCCTTGCTGTCGATCACGCTGCCGGGGATGGTGTGGTAAGGCACAACCTCGTCAGGGTCGAGCAGACCCAGTTTGAAGCGTCCGGTGAGGATGCGGCGAAGGGAGACGTCAAGGTCGGCTTCGGTGATAAGTCCCCTCTCGACGCTCTGGACAAGTGCGTTGTAGCTCCTTCCGCATTCCAGGTCGGTTCCGTGAAGGACGGCGTCGGCGCTGGCGGTGGCGGCATCGGGATGGGTGCCGTGGCGGCCGGGAACATAGAAGTCATTGATGGCGTCGCAGTCAGAGAGGATGATTCCCTTGTAACCCCAGCGGTTGCGGAGGATATCCACAAGGAGCTTGTCATTGGCGCAGCAGGGATCTCCTTCGTATGCGCTGTATGCGCACATAACTTCCTGTACGTTACCTTCAACGACGGCTGTCTTGAAAGCGGGAAGATAAGTCTCCCAAAGGTCACGCATAGAGACCACGGCGTTGAACTGGTGGCGCAGAGGCTCCGGTCCGCTGTGAACCGCATAGTGCTTCATACAGGCGTGGGTCTTGAAATAGTCCTTGTCATCGCCCTGCATTCCAAGGACAACGTTGAGGCCCATCCTGGACATCAGGAAG
>JAGCYZ010000110.1 GCA_017960545.1 Bacteroidales bacterium | reverse complement strand
TTTCTTTTGCAATAATATTATGAAAATTTAATTGTGTATTAACAAAATTAAACCGGCTTGTCAACCGGCGTCCTGGAGCCGATGATGGGAATTGAACTCATGACCTCATCCTTACCAAGGATGCGCTCTACCCCTGAGCTACATCGGCTAAAATTTGAGCGGGGTAGGAGAATCGAACTCCCATTTCCAGCTTGGAAGGCTGGCATAATAGCCATTATACGAACCCCGCCTGCAGGAATAATTCCTGAAACGCTTGTGGGCAAGGATGGATTCGAACCACCGAAGGCATCGCCAGCAGATTTACAGTCTGCCCCATTTGGCCACTCTGGTACTTGCCCGTATATTGTTTAAAATCAAGTCTTTTAAACGAGCCGATGGAGGGATTCGGACCCCCGACCCCGAGATTACAAATCACGTGCTCTGGCCAACTGAGCTACATCGGCAATTATTTCAAAGAATGCCTTCTTTCAAAGGGAGTGCAAAGATAGATATTATTTATTATTATCCAAACTTTTTTATATCTTTTTTGACATATTTTCGCAGGCGGAAACTATCCCGGAAACCGAAAGGCCGCATTCCATTCTTTGCTGTGCCTGAGTGGCTTGGGGAATGAATTTGTCAGGGATGCCCAGACCTTCCACCATTATGCCCAGCCCCTTGCCGGCGACCCATTCCGAAACGGCTCCGTAAAGCCCTCCCATTATGGATCCGTCTTCCACTGTCACAATTCCGCGGCAGCTGCGGGACACTTCTTCAAGGATGTCCAGGTCCAGCGGCTTGAGGTATCTCATATTGTAAACGGAATACTTTTTCCCGCTCTCCTTCTCTATCTCCTGCGCCGCTTTCAAGGCCAGGTGCGCCATAGGGCCCAAAGCCAGTATTGCAATCCCGGATCCCTCTGCCAGGCACTCTCCCTTGCCGGGAGGAAGGATGGCGGGATCCGCTTCCTTCCACTCTATTCCTTCTCCCATCCCGCGCGGGTAGCGTATGATGAAAGGACCGCTTTCCTGCTGCCAGGCAGTGTACATAGCCCGCCGCAGTTCCAGCTCGTCCGCAGGGACGGAGATGACTGCGCCGGGGATGCTGCGGTAGGCGCTCAGGTCGAACGCACCCTGGTGCGTGGCCCCGTCTTCGCCCACGAGCCCCGCCCTGTCAAAGCACAGCACCACAGGAAGGTGCTGAAGGGCCACGTCGTGGATTATCTGGTCATAGGCCCTCTGGCTGAAGGCGGAATATATGTTGCAGAACGGCTTCATTCCGCCGGCGGCCAGGCCTGCGCTGAAGGTCACTGCGTGCTCTTCCTCTATTCCCACGTCAAAGAAGCGGTCAGGCATTTCGCGCGCCAGCTGGCTCATCCCGCATCCCTTTGCCATTGCGGGTGTGATGCCTACTACGCGCGTGTCTTTGCGCGCAAGTTCTGTAATGGTATAGCCGAAGACATCCTGGTAACGGTCCGCCGGGTGGCTTTTGCGTATCCTTTCTCCGGTTTCCGGGTTGAAACGGCCCGGAGCGTGCCAGGTTGCGGGATCCGCTTCGGCAGGGGCGTAGCCCTTGCCTTTCACGGTGAGGCAGTGCAGCACGCGTGGGCCTTCCAGCGCCTTGAGGCGCTTGAGGGCATCTATCAACTGGACAATGTCATTGCCGTCCACGGGGCCGAAGTACCTGAATCCCAGGGCTTCGAACAGGTCTCCTCCGCTGCGCTTCACGGCCAGGGACTTGGCGGAGATCACAAACCTCTGCAGCTTGTTCCTTGCCTTGCCTTCTCCCATGGAGTCCCATACCTGTTTCTTTATTTTATTATAAGTGGGGCTGGTGGTGAGGCTCAGCAGGTGGTTGTGGAGGGCTCCCTTGTCCTTTTCTATGGACTGGTTGTTGTCGTTGAGCAGGATGAGCAGGTCCGCCTTGGAGGCGCCCGCGTTGTTTATGCCTTCAAAGGCAAGTCCGCCGGTGAGGGCGCCGTCGCCTATCATAGCCAGCACCTTGTGCTTCTGGCCCTGCATCTTGGCCGCCTCGGCCAGGCCAAGGGCGGCGGATATGGAGGTGGATGAGTGTCCCGTGCCAAAACTGTCGTAAGGGCTCTCGTCCCTGTTTGGGAAACCGCTTATGCCGTCTTTGGTGCGGTTGCCAAGGAACGCCTCCCTGCGTCCTGTGATAATCTTGTGCGCATACGCCTGGTGGCCCACGTCAAAGACAATCTTGTCTTCCGGCGTGTCAAACACATAGTGGCTGGCCACGATCATTTCCACGGTGCCCAGGCTTGATGCCAGATGACCGGGGTTGCGGGAACAGCAGTCCACCATATATGCGCGTATCTCCGAACAAAGCTTTGGAAGTTCTTCAACGCTAAGTTTCCGGATATCCGCGGGGGAGTTTATCTTGTCTAGAAGGTCGTACATCTGCTATTGTTTTTTGCTTGGGGCGTCCAGGCCGAGTTCAGGCTTGGAGGCCGAAGAGCGCCTGAAGAGCGCTGCAACCAATATTGCTGCAATTCCCAGGCCTATGAAGATGAATTCTGCGTGAACCGCGGCCTCCACGCCCTCCCGGGCCTTGAAAATGCGGCCCACGAACACCGGAACCAGAAGCATTCCCATATTCTGGAACCAGTAGATGAGGGAATAGGCGGTGCCCAGGTTCCTGTCCGGGACAATCTTGGGAACGCTCGGCCACATTGCGGAAGGCACCAGTGAATACCCCACGCCCAGCACGGCTATTGAGAAATAGCCCCAGAAAGGCACGCCCTGGGGGGCGAAGCACAGCAGCAGATGGGCGATGAGCACCAGTGCGGAGCCTATTATCATCCACAGCGTTCCCTTTCCCACCTTGTCCACCAGCGCGCCGAACAGCGGGGTGAAGATTACGGTGAAGAAAGGAATCATTGTTATCACCCATTTGGCGTTGTCTATGTCCATCCCAAAACGAGGGATCACAATGGAGGTGCCGAATTTCTTGAACGATATTATGCAGCAATAGAAGAACACGCACAGCAGGGAGATCATAATGAACCGGGGGTTGGTGAACAGCTTGCCCAGGTCCGACCACCTGAACTTGTCCTGGTCCTTGACCTCTCCGCGGCCGCTTGCGATGCCCGCTTCCTTGTCAAAGCGCGCGTCCATAGCCACGAAGATGCCCCAGAGGATCACGCCCAGCATAATGAGCCCGAGGCCCACCAGGGCGGGGCGGGAAGTGTCCGCAAGGGACAGGCGCCCGCCGCCCTTCACCAGCATGGGGCTCAGGATGAACGCCGTGGCTGTTCCCAGCCTGGCGAAAGCCACCTGCGCTCCCATTGCAAAGGCCACGTTCCTGCCCTTGAACCACTTGGCTATGCTACGCGTCACGGCCACGCCCGCTATCTCGCTTCCAAGTCCAAAGATCATGCATCCGGCGTAAGCTATCGCCAGCGAAGCCTTTGGCTGGAGCCCGGAGATGAGCGCGCCGTAAACTATCGCGGCTCCCAGGGCCATCAGGCCCACGAACACGGAGCCTATGATCAGCACCCCGAAGATATCAAGCAGGATGCCGCATATGATAAGGCCTCCGCACACGCACAGGAAGCTGTAGCCTCCGGCGTAGAATCCGTAGTCCGCGCTGTCCCATCCCAGTTCCAGCAGCTGCGGCTGCTGGAAGATCTGCGAGAGGGTGGAGAACATGTCGTCAAAGAAGTACGACGCGAACATTGGCACCATCAGGCACACCAACGCTATCCAGCAGGCGTTTTTTGCGAGTTTCTTTGCCGCCATCTCTTTATTGGGCTATGTTTGGTTCTTCCAGTCCAAGGTGTTTCTTCTTGTCCACAACCTTGAGGTATGCTCCAATGAGCATTGAAGCCACGCCAAGGCAGGCCAGCATCACAAGGGCCCAGGTGTAGTTGAGCTGGTCCGGAGGGGTGCCGGGGGCGTTGGTGCTGGTGAGCACGTTTCCGATGAGGATGGGGAAGAGCCACAGGCCAATGTTCTGGATCCAGAATATAAGCGCGTAGGCGGATCCTATGATCTTTTCATCCACAAGCTTGGGCACGCTTGGCCACAAGGCCGCGGGAACAAGGGAGAAGCTGGCGCCCAGCACCAGGATGGTGGCGTAAGCCACTACGGTGCCGCCCACAGCGCTGCCCTTGAAGAGGGGCAGGATGAACGCGAAGGTCAGGTGGCAGGCCACCAGCAGGATAGAGCCTATCAGCAGCATTGAAGCCGCTTTGCCCTTGTGGTCCACATAGTTGCCCAGGATTGGCGTGATAGCCACTGCAAGCAGCGGGAATACGGCAAAGATGGTCTCTGCGGTGCCGCGCTTGAATCCCATCACGCAATATACGACCAATGCCACCACGGCAATTGCCATAAGGCCGTATTTCAGGCCCTTGTTGTTCTTTATGAAATTGCTGGAGAATGAGCATACTGCCACAACCAGCATAATGATGTACTGTATGATGGTGACTGCCTCACCGGCCCAGAAGGAACCTGCTGCGGGTTCCGTAAGGGTCAGGTTGCACTGCAGCATATTAACGGCGTATTTCTGGAACGGGAAGATAGCAGAGTAATACAGGACACAGAGCAGGGCTACAAGCCAGAAACCGAGGCTTGAGAGGATCTTGCCAATATCCTTTATCTTGAACGGGTCGTCTTTCTCTTCCGCCTCGCCTGTCTGGCTGTCCAGTTTGCGGTCCATGAAGTAATAGACGATGAACATAATGAGCGCTATCATCATAAGCACCACGCCAAACGCCACGGAACGGCTAACCTCTATGCTTCCGCCCAGCTTGGCAAAGTAAGGGGAGAAGATCATGCAGGTGGCCACGCCCAGGCGCGCAAGGGCCATTTCCGATCCCATTGCAAGGGCGGTCTCCCTGCCCTTGAACCACTTGACGATACCGCGGCTCACCGTGATGCCGGCCATCTCGCAGCCGCATCCGAATATCATAAATCCTATGGCGGCCAGTTTTGCGGACGCGGGCATCCCGTGGTAGAACGGCAGCACATCGTCAATGAATCCCACGCCGGTATGCCAGTTCAGGTTGTTGGTGAACCAGGTCTCAAGGCCGCTGCCAATGAATGACTTGCTTATGGCGAACCATTTTATGGAGGCTCCTACGAGCATCACGGCTCCGGAAAGGATTGCCGTGAAGCGTACGCCCATCTTGTCCAGGATGATTCCGGCAAAGATCAGGAAGAAGACGAATACGTTGAGGAACGTCTCAGAGCCTTCCATTGTGCCGAAGGCCTTGGAATCCCAACCGCGAGTGGACTCCATCAGGTCCTTGATGGGGGAGAGGATGTCCATGAAGATGTATGCGCAGAACATTGCCAGCGCAAGCAGCAGCAAGGCGGTCCAGCGCATCGCCGCGGAATCTCTCAGGGTTGTCTTTTTAATTGTGTCGGTCATAATGTTATGTTTTTATATTCAGAATCCTTTGATTGGGAAAAGCACGGTGGGGAGCAGCAGCAGGAAACCCAGCGCAATGAGCGCCAGGACGGGTTTCCATACGCGGCGCGCCCAGTCCGAATAATCCACCTTTGCCATTGCCAGGGCCGCTATGAGCACTCCGGACGTGGGGGTGACCATATTTGTAAAGCCGTCTCCGAACTGGAAGGCGAGCACCATCGACTGGCGGCTGAGGCCTATCATATCGCTGAGCGGAGCCATCACGGGAATGGTGATTGCGGCCTTTGCGGTGGCACTTGGGATAAGCAGGTTTATGAGGGTCTGCACCCCGTACATCATTGCCAGCGATGCGGTCCTGCCGCTGCCTGCGAGGGCGGTCTGCAGGGAGTGGAGGATGGTATCCAGCACGTGTCCGTCCTGCAGGATAATGATGATGCCCGATGCCAGGCCCACCACCATCGCGGCCCCGAAAATGTCCTTTGCCCCGGCCAGGAACTCATTGGCAATGCGGTTGGCGCTGAAACCGCCTGCAATGCCGCACAGAATGCCCATAGCCAGGAACAGGGCGGAAATCTCCGCGATGTACCAGTGGAAGGCGACGGTTCCCACGACGAGGGCCACAATGCTGGCCGCAAGTATTCCAAGCACTATCCAGTGGCGCGCGTGGCTGCCGTCCGGGGCGCTTTGCGCCGGGGCGGCCTGCCCCTGGGGCGCCTCCTTCTTGATGCGCGAGGCGTATATCAGCGTGAATGCTATGAACAGTCCGGTGAGCAGCACCCAGCAGAATATCCTGTAGCCCATTCCGGAGAACATTGGCAGTCCGGACATCTCCTGGGCGATTCCCACTGTGAACGGGTTAAGGAAAGCGCTTGAGAAGCCTATGTTGGAGGCCACATACACTATCATAAGCCCCACTATGGCGTTGTATCCCATAGAGATGGTCAAGGGCACCACAAGCCCTACGAACGGGATGGTCTCCTCGCTCATTCCAAATATGGCTCCGCCTGCTGAGAACAGCAGGGCTGTCAGGGCAAGGACGGCCTTGTCATATCGGCCGGCCTTGCTTATGAAGCGCCTGATGCCAAAGTCCGCGGCACCTGTGGCGTTCAGTATCCAGAACGCCCCTCCCACTATCAGTATGAACACAATTATTCCCGCCTGCTTCACGAATCCGTTGTAAAGGGCGGAGAATACCTGCCAGGTCTGCGGGGCGGAATCTGTCTGGACAAAGACGGGGTTGCCGTCACTCCCGGTCACATACTGCCCTCCCGGCAGCAGCCAGGTGACTGCAGCGCACAACAATATCAGCCCGAAGAGGATGATATATGTGTTGGGGAAGGCCCGGGTTTTCATACACGCGTGCTTTGGACGCGGTCTAGAACGGGAGGTCGTCCGAAGAGTCTAAGCCAAGGCCGATGGGCTCCTGCGGAGCCGGAGCGGCTGGAGCCGCAGGGGCTGCAGGTGCAGCCGGACGGGACTGCTGCCAGCCTCCCTGGGGATATCCGCCCTGCTGGTATCCGCCTTGCGGATAACCGCCCTGGGCGGGAGCGGGGGAGGTGAAGGTGTTGTCTCCCTGTGCTCCGGGGTTGTCGCTTCTGCGGCCAAGGAGCTGCAGGGTGTCCACGTTGATTTCAGTTCGGGCGTGCTGCACACCCTGCTGGTCTGTCCAGTTGCGGGTGCGGAGGCGTCCCTCCACGTATAGCTGGGTGCCTTTGCGGATGAACCTTTCCGCAACGTCTGCGGACTGTCTCCAGGCAACTATGCTGTGCCATTCAGTATTCTCGCGGGTCTCTCCGCTGCGGTCTTTGAATCTTTCCGTGGTAGCCATACGGAAGGTGGCCACCTTTGTGTTTCCATCAAGGTAACGTACTTCGGGGTCTGTACCAACGTTACCGATCAGCATTACTTTGTTCAGTGACATATCAGTGCGTTTTAATAGATTACGTTAAAAAAAGCCTTACAAGTTAAGAAAAAATCCGCTAATTGCGCTGGCGTACGGCTTCAAAAAGAAGGATTGCGGCAGAAACGGATGCGTTGAGGGAATCCATCCTTCCAAGCATAGGGATGCGGATATGGGCGTCTGCGGCTTCGCGCCAGATATTGCTCAGTCCGGTGGCCTCTGAACCCACAACTATCGCGGTGCCCCCGGTCATAGGGGTGTCGTAGTACAGGTGGGAGTCCTGGAGCTGCGCCGTGAGGATGCGCACGCCGCGTTCCTTGAGCCAGGCGGCGGCTTCTGCGGAGCCGGCGCAGGCCACCGGAACGGTGAACACGGCGCCCAGGCTGGAACGTATGAGGTTGGGGTTATAGAGGTCCGTGAGAGGGTCGCATATTATTACGGCGGAGGCTCCGGCCGCATCGGCGCTGCGAAGCACGGCGCCCAGGTTCCCGGGCTTCTCCACTCCTTCCAGCACCATCACCAGCGGGTTCTCGCCCAGCCTGAGGTCCGCAAGGCCGGGTGCGCTTCCGCGCATAACCGCCAGCAGGCCCTCAGTGCCCTCGCGAAGCGCCATCCTGGCATATACGGCGGGGGAGACCTCGACGGTCATCTCCGCCTCCAGGCCGGACGGGTCTCCTCCCGCCTGCGGGCAGAAGAACAGCGTCCTTGCCTTGAAACCGGCCTCCAGCGCGTGCCCTATTTCCCGGCGTCCCTCCACAATAAAAAGGGATTTCTCCCGCCTGAGGGAAGATTTTTCCCTGAGCGAGAGAAGCTCCTTTACCTTAGGATTCTGTGCCGATGAAATTATCTCAACCGTCGTTCTCATTGTCATCCTGAGCGGAGCGAAGGATCTTTTCCGGTTTCATCTGAGGGAAGAACAGAACGTCCTGGATAGCCGTCTGGCCGGTCATGAACATAGTGAGCCTGTCAATTCCCATACCCATTCCGGAGGTGGGAGGCATACCGTATTCCAGGGCGCGGACAAAGTCCATGTCAATGTACATTGCCTCGTCGTCGCCCTTGCTCTTGAGGGCTGCCTGCTCCTCGAACCTCTCCAGCTGGTCGATGGGGTCGTTCAGCTCAGAATATGCGTTGGCAAGTTCCTTTCCGCATACGAACAGCTCGAAGCGCTCGGTGAGGGTGGGGTCCTTGCGGTGACGCTTCGTAAGGGGAGACATCTCCACCGGATAATCTATGATGAAGGTTGGCTGGATGAGGTTCTTCTCGCAGTATTCGCCAAAGATGGCGTCTATGAGCTTTCCCTTGCCCATTGAAGGGTCAACCTCT
>JAGCYZ010000109.1 GCA_017960545.1 Bacteroidales bacterium | reverse complement strand
TGATGTATATTATTTGTTTGTTACTAATTGTTTTGAATAATCAGATAAGTGTTGATTTGTCGAGATTACTATCAATGTTTATTGACCAGATGTCCGTGTCTTCTAATGAAGAGACTATAGAGAAGGTAATAGACGTACGATACACTATAGAATCTAATTTCGAGTGTCTTAGTCTTTACTATGATGTTCCTATGAGCCCTTCTGAAGACACTCTAGGATATGATATGTCATTTAGAGGATTCCATATTCGTTGCATTGGAAAAGACAATAGGTTCTTCAACGGAGGTGTGTCATCTATTATGAGCCCATACGATGATCTAGATAACTGGCATCTTGTCTTTTTTTTAGATGGTTCATTGAATAAATATCTCACTTACAAGACCTATTGGAAGGAGGGCATAGATGATCTTGTGTCACTTTTTCCTGCTCCAGATGAAGAGTACGTGAATCAATGGCTTAACTCATTCCTTTTTTACGATTATTATGTAGATAGTCCCCCGGAGTATTGTCCAGGGGAAGAATATCTTCTTGATTCATTACGAGAGAGAACAAGAATCAATTCAATGGAAGAACTACATCTTGAAAAAGGGACCAGAATCTCTTTCTCTTTCGTTGTGGATAAGGATGGAAGAACGTCTTTATTAGAAATTGATGAAACAGGAGATGAATTACTAAATAAAGAAATTGAGCGTCTTGCTTTGACAATTGAAAAAGATGGTTTTAAACCAGCTATTCATAGAGGAAAGAGGGTCAATTGTATCACAAATATATCTATCTATAAAAAATGGTTATTAAAAAACAACTTAAAGCCAGTTATTGATTCTTTTCCTCCAATATAATTGTGGTTTCTTTCTGAAAGGATATCTACCGGCTGCCAGGCAGCGGCACGGACAAGATACTCTACGTTGTTACTGACCACTTGGGCAGCGTTAGGGTGGTCAAGGACGGATCAGGGACCGTGCGCCAGCGTTTTGACTACTATCCGTACGGAACCGTATCAAGGACTTGGACAAACAGCAGTACAACGGACCGGAAAGCCTTCGTTGCGACGATTTATTCTTGCTTCTGCGCCCATAAAGAAGTTCTACTCTCTCGGACTGGGCAGGAATGTTACCCGTAGCAACCTCTCAAAAGCCAACAATACCCGTGATCCGCGCATCTTTGAAGAGTTAGCTTATCACACGGTTGGCGTCGCTCAGCGGATGAGGTTGGATGACATCTTTAAGCTCGGAGGTAAGGTCTATGCCTTTGATTCAACGACAATTGACCTTTGTCTCAGCGTTTACGAATGGGCTCATTTCCGGCGGGCTAAAGGCGGAATCAAGGTTCACACCTTGTTTGACCTCGAAGCTCAGGTCCCAACCATCTTCCACATTACGAAGGCCAAGCTCCACGATGTGAATGGGATGGATGCCATTCCATATGGACCGGGTTCCTTCTATGTGTTTGACCGGGCATACAACGACTTCAAAAGGCTGCACCACATCAAGGCGGTTGGATCCTTCTTTGTCGTCCGTGCCAAGAACGCTCTCCGGTATCAGCATGTCAGATGGAAGAGACGGTTGCCCAAGAACGTCCTTTCGGACTCTATCATCAGGCTTACCGTTTATAAGTCTAGACATGACTACCCGGAGGTGCTCCGCAGAATCGAGTACTACGACGAAGAACAAGACAGAGTCTTTGTGTTCCTCACGAATGCGTTAAGCCTTGATGCTCTGGAGGTTGCGAACCTCCACAAAAGCAGATGGAAGATTGAATTGTTCTTCAAATAGATGAAGCAGCACCTCAATATCCAAAGGTTCTGGGGTGAGACCGAGAATGCTGTTCGCATCCAAATCTACTCCGCCATCACCGCTTACTGCATGGTTGCAATCATTCAGCACGAGACCAAAACCGAGATGAGCATCTACGAAGTACTGGAGACCGTAAGCATGGTCCTGACCGAGAAAACGCCTCTCTACGACCTTCTATGCAACTCTAACGACAATATTGACAATGAACATGAAGAGTCGAGTGAACCGACTTTGTTTTAATTGTTAAACTATATATAACCGTCCATATTTTTAGTGGACACTAATGACCCCACTTAAAGATTTATTGTAGACTGTAGACCGGGAAGCCTTGTTTAATCAATGAAGGTTCTGCCCTCTTGGTTTTTTTATGCAAATAACTTACATTTGATAAGAATCCAAGAGTATGAAACCTAACTTTTTAATTGCCGGATTTGTGCTGCTTTGTGGAGCGGCCTTCCTGACCGGTTGTTCAGATTCAAAGAACAACAAACAGATACGTAAAGTTGAGGCAGTGCAGGTGGAGACCCCGGAGGGGACTGCGCCAAGGCTGCCGTACCTTGTTTGCGTCACATACGCTAATGGCTCCAAGGAGTGGCGGCAGGTGAAATGGATGAACAGCGCGCGTGAGACGGAGGAGCAGGAGGCCGGAATGGCTGTAGGATCTGAATACACTGTGCGTGGATATATAATTGGGGATGATTCTGAAGCAGAAGGGTATCCGCTGGATGCGCAGGTGAAAGTTGTGGACGCGGCGTGGGAAGTGCCGGCCAGAGTCCCGCAGGCGCAGCCGCTTCCGCTTGGAAGCGTGCGCCTTATAGGGGACAACCGCCTCACTTCCAACCGCGACCTGGATATACAGAACCTGCTTTCACTGGACATCACCCAGGAACTGTACAATTACCGTGACACGTATGGCCTGAGCACGGATGGCTATACCCGTTCCAACGGCTGGGATTCCCCAACTACAAAGTTGAAGGGACACGGCTCAGGGCATTATATGTCCGCCCTGGCGTTTGCATACGCAGGCACGGACGATCCGGCCTTGAAGGCCGCGCTCAAGGCCAACATCCAGAGGATGGTGGACGAGCTGCGCTACTGCCAGGAACTTACCTTTGTATGGGATCCGGCGCTGGGGCGCTACCGCGAAGCCCGCGACCTTGCCCCCGAGGAAGAACTGATGGGAATGAAAGGCACCTGGGACGCCTTTGACGTCTATAAAAAAGACTGCACCAAGTACGGATACGGATATATCAACGCCATTCCGGCGCAGCACCCCGTGCTCATAGAGAAATATGCCCCGTACAATAACCAGGACTGGGTATGGGCACCATATTATACAATTCACAAGCAGCTTGCCGGTCTCATTGACATTGCCTGCAATGTCGATGACACTGAGATAGCGTCCAAGGCCTTGCTGATTGCAAAGGATATGGGCCTGTGGGTATGGAACCGCCTCTATTACCGCACCTATGTGCAGACGGAAGGCACCCAGGAGGAGCGGCGCGCCCGCCCCGGAAACCGTTACGAAATGTGGAATATGTACATTGCCGGAGAGGTAGGAGGTATGCAGGAGGCTCTTTCACGCCTGTCAGTGATGGCGTCGGACCCTACGGAAAAGGAGCGTCTGGCGCAGGCCGCCGGTTTCTTTGACGCCCCGGCCTTCTATCAGCCCCTTTCCCGCAACATAGACGACATCCGTACCCGTCACGCCAACCAGCATATCCCAATGATAGTGGGATCCCTCAAGCAGTTCCAGGCAACCGGGAACGAATTCTATTACAACATAGCGGTCAATTTCTGGAATCTTGTCCAGGGCAGGTATGCATACGCAATGGGAGGCGTGGGCAACGGAGAGATGTTCCGCCAGCCCTATACCCAGATGCTGAGCCTAAACACCAACGCCCAGACCCGCAGGAACGGAGAGACCTCCCCGGACCCCAACATAAACGAGACCTGCTGTTCCTACAACCTGGCTAAGCTGACCAAGGACCTTAACTGCTACAACCCGGACGACGCCCGTTATATGGACTATTACGAGCGCGTGCTCTATAACCAGCTGGTGGGATCCGTTCACCCCGAGCATTATGGGGTTACATACCAGTACGCGGTTGGCCTTAACGCCGCAAAGCCTTTTGGAAACCGTACCCCGCAATCTACCTGCTGCGGCGGAACGGGAGCGGAAAACCACGTGAAATACCAGGAGGCGGCGTACTTTGTCTCCGACAACACCCTTTGGGTTGGCCTTTACCTGCCAACTGAAGCCAACTGGGAGGAGAAGGGCGTACGCCTGCGCCAGGAATGCGCCTGGCCAGCTGAGAGCTCGGTCATAACCATAGAGGAGGGCGGCCGCTTTGCAATGAAACTGCGTGTTCCGTACTGGGCCACCAAGGAGTTCAGGATCAAGCTCAACGGGAAGAAGGTTGGCAGGAAGTACCAGCCGTCGTCCTATGTGGAAATCCCTGAAAGGGAGTGGAAAGCAGGCGACAGGGTGGAGATTGAGATGCCTTTCGGCACTCATATCTTCTATGGCCCTGACAGGATGGAAGTGGCTGCAACCGCGGAAGGCGGGCCTTCAACGCAATTCGAGCCAATGTGGGAGGGAGCTTTGATGTACGGCCCGCTGGTGATGGCATCGCCGGATATCACAAACTGGGAGGAGGCTGAAGTCTCACTGCTTGCAAGTGAGATTGAAGCCGGCTTTGACGGAAACGTCCATAAGCTTACCTTTGACGGCAAATCATTTTATCCGGATTACTATATGACGGAAAGGGGAACCCATTATCTGAGACTGAACGCTAAGCAAAGTGACTGATTTAATATACAATATAATCTGGAGCCCGGCACTTATAGTGCTGCTGGTGGGCGCGGGGCTGTATTTCACAATACGAACGCGCTGTGTGCAATTGAGACGCGTGGGACTGATGGCAAAGATGCTTTTCGGCCGCCGTGCATCAACAAGTAACAATTTCTCCCCGTTCCAGGCGTTCTGCGTGGCCTTGTCCGGAAGGGTGGGCACCGGGAACATAGTGGGCGTGGCCACGGCCATAGCCCTGGGAGGCCCGGGGGCCGTGTTCTGGATGTGGGTGATAGCCTTCCTGGGCGCATCCACCGCTTTCACGGAATCCACGCTGGCGCAGATATACAACTTCAAGCATAAAGGCGAGCTGCGCGGAGGGCCGGCATCCTATATAGAGAAGGGCTTGAAGAAGCCCTGGCTGGGAATGCTGTTCGCCATACTGACCCTTGCAGGGTACGGTATGCTGCTGGTGCTCACGCAGGCAAATGGAGTGTCCAGCGCCTTTGCGAACTCCTTTGCGGTCAATCCGCTGGTGTCCGGACTGGTTCTGGCCTTCATCCTCAGCCTGGTAATCATAGGCGGGGCCAAGCGCATCGCAAACGTGGCTACGCTTGTTACGCCGTTCATGGCTATCGCCTATATTATCCTGGCGCTGATCATTATTTGCGCCAATATAAGCGCGGTGCCCGGGATGCTGGGTGTCATTGTGAAGAGCGCCTTCGGCATAAATCCGCTGGTTGGCGGAATGCTGGGCAGCACCATTGCGATGGGCGTGAAGCGCGGCCTGTTCTCCAACGAGGCGGGCCAGGGAGGCGGGGCAATAGTCTCCGCAAGCGCGGAGAACGAAATGCCCGCCCAGCAGGGCCTGGTGCAGGCTTTCTCCGTTTACATAGACACCATCCTGGTTTGTACGGCAACCGCCCTGATGATTCTTTGCACGGGCAATTTCAATGTGGTGGATCCCTCTACCGGTGAACTCCTATATGCCTCCGCCCCCGAGCTGGGAAGCAATTACGTGGGCTATACCCAGGCGGCCATCGATACCGTGTTCAACGGCTTCGGAAGCGCTTTTGTGGCGGTGGCTCTGAGCTTCTTCGTATTCACTACGCTTATGGCATATTACTTCTATGCGGAGTCAAGCATAGCATACCTTTTCAGCCGTTTCGGCAAGGAAGGAAGCAAGGCGGAGAAGGCCGTTGTATGGGTTTACAGAATAATAATGTTAACTTTGGTTGTGCTTGGCGCCTGCACCAGTTCCGACATTGCCTGGAAATGGGGTGACGTGGGGCTGGGACTTACAACCTGGATCAACGTCCTGGCGCTGCTGTTCCTGTTCCCGCAGGCCCTTGCGGCACTCAAGGACGTAGAGAAGAAATATCCAATAAAGAAATAATATGAAAAAACTTTTCGTTCTGTTATTTGCCGCCCTGCTGTTTGCAGGCTGCGCAAGTAAATCTCCTCAGGACGTGCTTACCAAGCACGACAAGGAGATTGACAAGATCATCGCCCAGATGACCCTGGAAGAGAAGGTGATGATGCTCCACTCCAAGACCATTATGTCTTCCGAGGGTGTTCCGCGTCTGGGAATCCAGGACATCAAGTATGCCGATGGCCCGTTCGGCGTCCGCGAGGAGCTGGGAGACGGCTTCCGCCCCCTGGGCTGGCAGCTGGACTCCGCTACCTATTTCCCTACGGGATCGGCGCTTGCCGCAACCTGGGATCCGGATCTTGCCTACAATTACGGCCACGGAATTGGCGTTGAGGCCAGGCTTCGCGGAAAAGACGTGATGCTGGGCCCCGCCATCAACATCCAGAGGCTCCCCGTGGGCGGTAGGACTTACGAGTATCTGAGCGAAGACCCTGCCCTGGCCGCGGCTCTTGCAGTGGGCGTGGTTCAAGGAATGCAGGATGCCGGTACCGCTGCCTGCATCAAGCACTTCGCCCTAAACAACCAGGAGACCAACCGAGGCAGCGTAAACGTCATTGCCGACGAGAGGACTATCCGCGAGCTTTATCTCAAGCCTTTCGAGGCCGCCGTGCGCAAGGCCGGCGCAATGGCGGTGATGCCCGCCTACAACAAGGTGAACGGGTATTACTGTTCCGAGAACGAGCACCTGCTTAACGAGATTCTCCGTGGCGAATGGGGCTTCAAGGGTATCACGGTATCCGACTGGGGAGGCACCCACAGCACTATGGGAGCCGCGCTGCACGGCCTTGACGTGCAGATGACCGGCGACAACTACCTTGGCCCGCCGCTCATCGACTCCATTGCCGCAGGCAAGCTGTCCGAGAAGGTGGTGGACGACAAGGTGCGCGAGCTCCTGCGCCTGCGCTTCACCATAGAGGCCATCCCCGATTCCGAGGCCAACAAGGTGCAGGCTTCGCAGCCTGAGAGCCGCCAGGCCGCCCTTGAGGTGGCCCGCCGCTCCATTGTGCTGCTCAGCAACAAGGGCGCCGCGCTTCCTATTGCCAAGAGCGTGAAAACAATTGCCGTGATAGGCCAGAACGCCGTTCTCTCTACCGCCGCAGGCGGTGTGGGCGCCGGCGTCAAGACCCCTTACGAAGTTACCCCTCTGCAGGGAATCCAGCGCAGGGCAGGCGATGCCGTCAAGGTCATCTACGCCCCCGGCTACAGGAACTTTGGCGGTAGGACACGTCCCGGCCAGCAGCCCAGGCCTCTCCAGGCCATGGCCATCGACGAAGAGCCTGACGCCGACCTGCTCGCAGAGGCCGTGGAGGCAGCCAAGGCCGCAGATCTGGTACTCTTCTTCTGCGGAACCAACAAGACCATAGAGACTGAGGGAAGCGACCGCCAGAACATAAAGCTGCCGGTTGGCCAGGAAGCCATCGCAGCCGCTCTGGCAGAAGCCAACCCCAATATGGTAAGCGTAGTCATTTCCGGAGGCCCGCTTGAGCTCGCAGCCGTAGAGGCCTGCTCAAAGGCTATGGTTCAGGGCTGGTGGAACGGAATTGAGGGCGGAACCGCCCTTGCCGAAGTGCTCTTCGGCGACAGGGCTCCTTCCGGAAAGCTCCCGTTCACTTATCCGCGCGTACTTGAAGAGTCTCCCGCATACGCAATGGGCAACTTCCCCAACAGGGCTGAGACCCAGGAAGACCTCTTCACCGGAATGTACCGCGCGGACTTGGGCGGCACCGGCGGGCAGAACCGCCGCGCCACCCCGGATTCCAAGTACACGGAAGGCCTGCTTGTAGGCTACAGGTGGTTCGACACCAAGAAAGTTCCGGTGGCATACGCATTTGGCCACGGCCTTTCCTATGTCAACTTCGAGTACTCCGGCCTTGCCGCCTCTAAGAAGGCTTATAAGGAGGGAGACGTGATCAAGGTGAACTTCACCCTCAAGAACACAGGCGATATGCCTGCAGAGGAAGTTGCCCAGCTGTACATCAGCCACAAGGACGCAAAGGTAGAGTATCCTGCCAAGGAGCTCAAAGCCTTCAAGAGGGTTGCCCTGGGCGCCGGCGAAAGCCGCAATGTGACCCTGGAGTTCCCTGTAAGCGAACTTTGCTGGTGGTCTGACACCGGCTGGCAGCTTGAGAAAGGCACCATAGAGATGATGCTCGGATCCGCCTCCGACGACCTGCGCCTGAGCACATCGGTAGAGATCAAATAATTTTTATTGATAATTCTGTAACAAACCCCGGACTGCTGCGTCATTTAACTGAAGCCGGTCCGGGTTTTTGAATCCGGCTTCCTTTTGAAGAATGAGAAAACTGTTCATCATAATTGTCTTTGCCTTGGCCTTGCCTCTGGCGGCCCTTGCAGAAAAACCGGCCAAGCCGGTGCCTGGAACGCAGATTTCCCTGCTTATAAACGAGTACAGGTTATACGACGGATTTGAGGCGGTAAAAGTAGGAAGGCTGGGAACCAAGATTGTAAAAGCCTTGATACAGAGCGGAGCCGCGCACGATGATGATCCTGATGTGAAAGATGCCTTGCGCATAATGAAAGGCATAAAGAAACTGGCCGTCGTAGATTATTCCGATTGCGAGCCGCAGGTAAGGCAAGGCTTTTCACAGAAAGTGGGGAGGCTTCTTGACGGAGCCGAGATGCTTATGGAAGTAAAGGACGGTTCCGACATAATGCGTATGTACGGAGTAGTGGACGACCGAGGCGACAAAGTGAAGGATTTTGTCCTTTTCAGCCCGGAAGACTGCACACTTATATGCCTTTTCGGGTCCATTTCCCTCGACTCCGTGATGGCAGTAGCGTCTAAGTGATATGGATTACAAGGAGTTCTGTGACATCTACCTGCCCCTGACGGACGGCCTTTACAAGGTGGCCTTCTATATCCTTGAATCGGAGCAGGATGCAAAGGATGCCGTACAGGACCTTTACATTAAACTTTGGAACTCCAGGGATACCCTGGACAACGTACACAACCCAATGGGGTACGCTATAAGGCTGCTGAAGAATATGTGCATAGACCGCATCCGCAAGGAATCCCGCCACCCAAGGGAGGACCTCAGCGAAGACCTGACGGCAGAAGATACGGCGGACGGCCCGCAGGCGGCAAAGGAGAGGGCGGAGAGGCTGCAGCGGGCGGTAAGGAATCTTCCGGAAGGGCAGAGAAAAGTACTTGAAATGAGGCTGCTGCGCGGGATGGACAACGAGCAGATATCAAAGGAAACAGGAATGAGCAATCTGGCTGTAAGGGTTATGATAAGCCGCGCCAGGAAAAAGATCAGGAAAGAGATATGAAAACATTGCAGGAAATAGAGAACACCAGTTTCGAGCGTCTGGAACAGATAGCGAAGGAAGATGGCGTGCGCGTGCCCCGGGACCTTCAGGCTTCCGTAAGGGAGAGGGTGACAACTGCAGCCCTGGTTTCGGCAGGAGCAAAGAAGCCCGCCAGGTCAAAGTGGCTCACCTACGCGCTGCTCAGCATGTTCGCCACCGCCTGCCTCGCCACCTTCTTTGTAATCCCGCGCGCGCCAAAGGACACTTACGACGATCCCCTCCTTGCATACGCCAAAGTGGAGGAGACATTCGCCCTCATCTCCAAGCAGATGGACCGCGGAGTGCAGAGCGCCCTCCTTGCAGAAGAATCATTGGAAACAGTTGACAGAATTATCAATAATACAAAATGAGAAAGTTTATATTGGTTGCGCTGGCCGCATTGTTAGGTGCAGTCGCATTTGCCCAGGACGGCAAGTCTATCTACAACAAATACTCAGAGGCTGAGAACGTCAGTGCGGTGTACATTTCCCCGGCTATGTTCAAGCTTATGAAGAAGATCCCGGACATAAACCTGGAAGGGGAGAGCGTGAACCTCGGACCCATCATCAAGACTCTGACCGGAATGTACATCATCAGCAGTGAGAATCCCCAAATCAATGAGGACCTCAAGAGGGACGTGGACCGCTTCATAAACCGCGGAACCTACGAGATGCTTATGGAAGCCAAGGACAACGGAGAGGTGATGAGAATGTACACAATGGGAAACAACAAGACGGTCACGGGATTCGTGATGATGTCCTATGAGCTTGACGAATGCAATTTTATTTGCATAAATGGTGAGATGCCGAGGGAAGCACTGGAGGAATTGATAAATTAATTTCATATATTGCGTAAGATTTTGGAAAATCATTTAATACGCAGTATATGAAACTTCAAACCATTGCAGCTTTTTTCATTGCAGCCTGCGCTGCATCAGTAAGCCTGTCTGCCCAGAACCCTATCATCAGGGACAACTTCAGCGCCGACCCTTCTGCGCACGTATTCGAAGGCAGAGTCTATGTATATCCGTCACACGACATTCCTGCACCGGCCGATTATGCCCGCAAGGATTGGTTCTGTATGGCGGATTATCACGTTTACTCGTCCGACAACCTTGTGGACTGGGTAGATCACGGAGTTATCGTTGACCAGTGGAACGTTCCTTGGGTAAATTCTGCAGGTTACAGCATGTGGGCTCCGGACTGTAACTATCACAACGGCAAGTACTATTTCTATTTCCCAGCTCCGCAGAAGCCCAGGGAGGGCGTACGCGGCGGTAACGGAATAGGCGTAGCCATCTCCGACACCCCTTACGGCCCCTTCATCCCGGAGGAGCAGCCCATCCAGGGCATTGGCGGAATTGACCCCTGCATCTTCATCGATGACGACGGCACCCCGTACCTTGCCTGGTCCGGCCGCGGCCTTCAGCTCGCCCGTCTCAAGGACAATATGCTGGAACTGGATTCAGAGCCCATAACCATTACCGGCATCCCGCGCGGACAGACCGAGGGCCCGTTCCTCTTCAAGCGCAACGGCAAGTACTACTACACATTCCCCTGGGTTGAGGACGCACGCGAGACCCTCGCATACTGTATGGCAGACAACCCTCTGGGACCTTATACCTTTATGGGCAAGTTTATGGAGCAGTCCGAGACTATCTGCTGGACAAACCACCACTCATTCATTGAGCTGGACGGCCAGTGGTATCTGTTCTATCATCACAACGACTATTCTCCGTACTTTGACAAGAACAGGTCCGTATGTGTAGATTACCTGTATTTCAATCCTGACGGAACCATCATTCCCGTAACTCCTACACTCCGCGGTGTGGGTACATCAAAGGCCAAGTCACTTATCCAGATAGACCGCTATTCAGACAAGTCCGATAAATACGTTGCAGTTGACTTCCTGAATTCCGAGTACACGTTTGACGGATGGAAGGCTATCCTCTGGAACACCACCCAGGAAAGGGAACCGCGCTGGATCAGCTATGACAGGGTAGATTTCGAGGACGGCATCAAGGACGCCACCATCAGGATCCACTCCCTTGCCGGCGGTAAGATAGAGCTCCGCTCCGACGCCGTTGACGGACCGCTCATCGCTTCGTTCAACGTAGAGGGCAGCCCCGTATGGTCAGAGAGGACAGTGCAGGTTACCAACAGCCTCAAGGGCGTTCACAACCTGTACCTGCTTATGACCGACGGAAACCACTTAGAAGTAGATTGGGTCAACTTCAAATAAGCACCCGGACATAATCAAAGAGAAGCCGCGCCGTCTCGGCGGGGCTTCTCTTTTTGTGTGCAATGATTAGATACTAGATAGAGTTTGAAGTTTTTCACAGATCCCAGTCTGAAACTTCTAGTCTTAGAATTTCTAACTATTGCAAAGTTACGCATTATCAACCTGCCAAGCAAATTATAAACTTCATTTTTCAAATGCTAACTCATTGATTATCAAGGGTAGTTTTTTGTGAAAACTTTATGGGCAACATTTTTGGGTAAATAATTGGCTCTTAAACCGCTTTTTCTGTACCTTTGTTATATGAGACGACTACCTATCCTGATTTGCCTCCTTGCGCTGGCAGGCTGCCGGCCCGGAGCAGTAAGCATTGACACTCCTCAGGGCACGCTGTGCCTGGAACCTGTAGCAGCGGATGCCATCCGCGTGAGACTGACTCCAGAAGGAGCCCCCGATCTTGGGGAATTGATTTTTGTCCAGAAAACAAAGACACCTAAATATAAGGTGGAGAAGAACGGCGCAGACATCACCGTGCGCACCGCACGGATGGCAGCGCAGTGGAGCGACGCTTCTCAGACGCTGACCTTCCTTGATGCGGAAGGCCGCGTGCTGCTCCAGGAAGTGCCTGGAAGCCGCAGCGTCAAGGCCGTGAACCTGGACGGCTCTCCGGCCTACGCCGTAAGCCAGTCCTTTGACTCACCTAAAGGTGAGCACCTTTACGGCACCGGCCAGTTCCAGGACGGTTACCTGGATGTCCGCGGCCTTACAAGGCGCCTGACCCAGGTTAACACACAGATATCCCTTCCTATGATCATCTCCAGCCGCGGCTGGGGCCTTCTCTGGCATAACTACGGCCTTACGGACTTCAACCCCGCAGACCACAGCATAAAGCTTACGGAAACTCAGGCTGACGGCGGCTCCGTGACCGTGAACGCCACCGGCACCGCCGGCAACCGCCGCGAGTTCCGCGCCTTCAGGACCTTCACCGGAGAGATTGACATCCCTTCAGGCGGTGAATATGCACTCCTTCTTGACGTAGGCCGAGACATGGCCCGCCGCCAGTACCTTGCAGTGGACGGTGAACCCATCATAGACATCTCAAACACCTGGCTCCCGCCAACCGCCGCCGTCAAGGCGCAGCTGTCCGCCGGCAAGCATACGCTTGAGGTGCAGGGCACCTTTGGCGATGCGCCAACCGTTTTCTGGCGCGCCGTGGCAGACTGCACAACCTTCTCCTCACCGGTTGCAGAAGGACTTGACTATACCGTATTCGCCGGAAACGCCGATGCCGTAATGCACAGTTTCCGCACACTCTCCGGCCACGTTCCCGCAATGCCGGACTGGATCTTCCGCTACATACATTGCCGTGAGCGCTATGACACCCAGGAGCAGCTCCTGGCAGCCGCCCGCAGGTTCAACCAGGAGAAGATTCCCGTTGGAACCATAGTTCAGGACTGGCAGTGGTGGGGCAAGTACGGCTGGAACGCAATGCAGTTTGACGAGGGCAAATACCCCGATCCCAAGGCAATGGTGGATGAACTCCACTCTATGGACCAGCACCTGATGCTTTCCGTATGGTCCCGCATAGGACGCGACTCCGAGCTTGGTAAGGAAGTCGAGGCCCGCGGCTATTATATTGCCGGTACAGAGTGGGTTGACTTCTTCCAGCCTGACGCCGCCAATTTCTACTGGGAGAATTTCAGCAGCAAGCTGGTTCCCGTTGGAATTGACGCCTGGTGGCAGGACGCAACCGAGCCCGAGAATGACGACCTCAAAGGCCGCCGCATAGGCCCGGACCAGATCCCCGGTGAATTCTACCGCAACGTATATCCCCTCAAGGTTGTCCAGACCGTTTATGAAGGCCTGCGCCGCGACCAGCCGGGCAAGCTGCCGGTAATCCTTACCCGCAGCTCATTCCCCGGAATCCAGCGCTATGGCGCCGTTACCTGGAGCGGTGACGTGGGCAATGACTGGGACACCCTGCGCCGCCAGATTGCTGGAGGCCTTGGCCAGATGGCCGCCGGCCTGCCCTGGTGGACCTACGATGCAGGCGGATTCTTCCGCCCCGGCAACCAGTATTCAGATCCGGATTATCAGGAAAGGATGATCCGCTGGATCCAGACCGCCGTTTATCTCCCGTTTATGCGCGTACACGGCTATCAGAGCCGTACCGAGCCTTGGGAGTACAGCGAGGAGACAGAGCGCCTCTTCCTGGCCGCTATCGCCCAGCGCGAGGCTCTTCTCCCTTATGTCCTGGAGAATGCCCAAAAGGTATGGAAAGAAGACTATACTCTTATGAGGCCTCTTGTCTTTGACTTCCCTCAGGACGAACAGGCCCTGCAGCAGGATTGCGAATTTATGTTCGGACCTGACTTCCTGGTATGTCCCGTACTTGCCAGCGGAGTTTCTTCCTGGCGCGTTTACCTGCCGGAGAATGCGGCCGGATGGGAGG
>JAGCYZ010000108.1 GCA_017960545.1 Bacteroidales bacterium | reverse complement strand
CGGGCCTTGGCGGAGGCTCCTCTGACGCGGCCTTCGCCCTGATGATGCTGGACAGCATCTTCGGGCTGGGCCTGGGCCAGGAGCGCCTGGCCGCCTATGCGGCGCGCCTTGGCAGCGACTGCGCCTTCTTCATCTACAACCGCCCTATGGTGGGGCGCGGCCGCGGGGAAATCCTGTCGGAGTTCCCCCTGGACCTTTCGCCATACCGCATAGAGGTTGAAGTGCCGCAGGGCGTCAGCGTGAGCACGCGCGAGGCCTACGGCGGGATCGTACCTCTCGAAAGGCTTACGCCTATCGAGGACATACTCTCCCTGCCGCTGCCCCAGTGGCGCGGCCTCCTGGTGAACGACTTCGAGCCGCAGGTCTTCGCCTTGCACCCGGAACTTGCGGCCATAAAAGAGCGCTTTTACGCCTCCGGCGCGCTCTATGCCGCAATGTCCGGCTCCGGCTCCGCCATATATGGAATCTTTGATAAATAACTAGATATGAGAACCAACCAAGATTACAAGAACGCCGCCCTGGCCGCCCTCAAGGGCAACTGGGCACCCGCAGTGCTTATGACCGTGCTGCTATTCATCATTATAGGAATAGCAGTGTCCCCTCAGTATGCAGCAATGTTTGCCTTGGATCCGACAAGCCCTTCCACACTTACTGCAATGCTTGGAATCTCAGGTGGAACAACCCTCCTGTATATCCTTATTTATTTCCCTTTGCTTTATATAGGATACTACAACTCTACCAGGCTCCTGTACGAGAACGGTGACGACCAGATGATCTCCAACTTCTTCAAGCTCACCTTCAAGAACTACTGGCACAATGTGTGGGTGATTTTCCTGATGATGATCAAGGTCTTTCTGTGGACCCTGCTTTTCATCATCCCCGGAATCTACAAGGCCCTGCAATATTCAATGACGCCGTACATTGCCGTTGAGCATCCTGAGCTATCGGCAAAGGAGGCCATTGCAATGAGCCGCCAGATGACAAAAGGGCACGTCTTTGACCTCTTCCTCCTGGGCCTCAGTTTCATTGGATGGATAATCCTTGGATTCTTTACGCTTGGAATTGGATACTACTGGCTCCTGCCGTATATGTACACCACCTTCGCCGCCTTCTACGGCGACCTCAAAGCAGAATATGTAGTAGGGAACAGCGAGGCTTAAACCTCCAGGATGCCCTCCGGCAGGTTCATTTCCAGAACCCTGGCCTTGGGATCCATACTTACTATCAGATCTTCGTGGAGCGGAATCAGAACCGCTCCTTTTTCTGTCTGCACCTCAATGCAGGGGTTGGCCGTAATGTCGTAGAAATCCGTGATGGGGCCCACTCCCTTCAGGGTCCAGCCTATGAGGGCGGCCAGGTCCTGGGACGGATCGTCCTCTTCTTCCAGGTCCATATACACGGCGCGGCCAACCAGTTCCTCGGCATCCTCCAGGGAGGTGACATCGTTCAGGGTGACGATGGCTTTGTCCATCCCGCGGCGCCGCAGCGACTGAATAAAGAACGGAACCGGGAGTTCATCGAAATAGATGAAAACCGGTTCCGTTGTGTCTATGTCTTCGGGATCTATGCCGCGGAATCCTAAGAGGATGCCGCCGTCGGTCCCGTGGGACTTGAGGACTTTTGCTACCTGAAGCATATTATGCCTCGGCGGGAGCTTCGGCCTCTGCAGCCTCGGCTGCTGCGGCGGCAGCTGCCTCCTCGGCGGCCTTGATCTCAGCCTCCCTCTTCTTTGCAAGAGCCTCGGCCTTAGCGGCGGCAACCTTAGCCTCAGCGGCGATTGTCTCCTTGACCTTCTTCTCAGCGTCCTTTGCAAGACCTTCTTTCTTTGCGCTTATCTTGGCGTCCCTCTGAGCTTTCCACTCATTCCATTTCTGGTCTGCCTGCTCTGCGGTGAGAGCTCCCTTAGCGATACCGCCGTCAAGGTGGTTGCGGAGGAGTACACCCTCATAGGAGAGGATGCGCCTGGCTACCAGAGAAGGCTCTGCTCCAACCTTGAGCCATGCAAGTGCGCGCTCTGAATCCAGAACGATGGTTGCAGGGTTGGTGTTGGGGTTGTATGAGCCAATCTGCTCAATGTAACGTCCGTCGCGTGGTGCGCGAGAATCTGCCACTACAATGTGGAAGAATGCGAAATTCTTCTTTCCGTGGCGCTGTAAACGAATCTTAACAGCCATTGTGAATCTGTTTAAAAAGTTTTTTAATAATTAACATATTCCTTTCTACCCGAGAAAGGACTGCAAAGATAGAAAAAAAACTGTAAAAACATTATATTTGAGATAGATAAGCAACTATTTATTATGAGAAACTCTCTTAGGCTCATTATGGCGCTGGCCGTCCTGGCCGTTTGCGCCTGCAATAAAGACCCGTTGGTGGTGAAAACAGAAGCCGGTCTGGTCCGCGGATTCTACGAGGACGGAATGCTGTCTTTCAGGTCCATTCCGTATATGAAGGCGGAGCGTTTTATGCCGCCGGAGAAGCCGGACAAGTGGGAAGGGGTAAAAGACTGCCTCAAGTACCCTCCGCAGGCAATGCAGTGGGTTAACGGGCGCGCGCTGCCGGACAGCGTGATGTCCGAGCAGGGCGCCTGCTACCTAAATGTGTGGACCGACGGCTCAAAGCAAAAGAAGCCGGTTATCGTGTGGCTTCACGGCGGCGGTTTTGCATCCGGCTCGGGCAACGCATCGCCATTCTATACGGGCAAAACCTTCGCCCGCAAGGGCACGGTGTGCGTTACCATCAACCACAGGCTGGACATCCTGGGTTATATGGACCTTTCGGGGGTTTCGGACAAGTATAAGTATTCCGCCAACGTGGGAATGATGGACGTGGTGGCCGCGCTGCAGTGGGTGCACGACAACATTGCCGCCTTTGGCGGTGACCCCGGAAACGTTACCGTTTTCGGGGAATCCGGCGGTGGCGGCAAGGTGGGCACGCTTATGTGCATGCCTTCGGCCAAGGGCCTCTTCCACAAGGCCATCATCCAGAGCGGCACCATAATGAACATTATGACCCGCGAGATGTCCCAGGCGCTGGGCAAGGCCGTGCTTGACGAGTTCGGCTTCAGCGCCGACCAGGTGGACAAGCTGCAGGAAGTGCCGTACGTCGATCTGTACCGCGCGGGGCAGCGGGCTATGGCGGCCAGCATCGGCCTGCGCACCCCGGGCAACCCCAAGATGTGGGGTTTCGGGCCTGCGCCCGACGGCGAGGTGCTGCTGATGCAGCCCTTCCAGCCCACCTTCAGCACCATCTCGGCCGATGTGCCCCTGATCATCGGCACCACCTTCAACGAACTCCAGCGCTCCTACTATGCGCAGAAGGATATGACCCTTGACGATGCCAAAGAGATTCTCAGGGCCACCTACGGCGATAAGACCGATGCCTACGTAGAGGCCTTCGGAAAGGCCTATCCCGGCTTTACGCCTCAGGATCTGGTCTCCGTGGACCAGATGTTCAGGCCGCGCACCGTCCGCACCGCGGACGCCCGCGCCGCCGAGCCGGGAGCGCCCACGTATATGTATATGTTCTCCTGGCGCTCGCCCGTCCGCGGCGGCACCGCCGGCGCTGCTCACGGCTACGAGCTGCCCTTCGTCTTCGGCAATCCCGATATGGGCCTGGACATAGTTGGCGAACTAACTCCCTCTGTAGTCGCCCTGGCCCAAGCCATGTGCGACTCCTGGGTCAACTTCGCCAAAACCGGCGACCCCAACGCCCCCGGTCTCCCGCACTGGGACCCCTACACAGGCCCCGGCGGCGCCATAATGGATTTCGACAACACCTGCACCATAAAATACGATTACGACAGGGAACTGATTACCATAATGCAGTCCGTGATGGATTAGAAAGACCTCCCGCCGGTCGCTTTTTTGACATTAACCATCCGTTTTATCCCCGAATTATTTGCAGATTAAATAAAAAGCAGTATTTTTGCAGTCCTTAAAAGACATAAAGGTCTACTTTTGCGGCAGTGGTGAAATGGTAGACACGCTACTTTGAGGGGGTAGTGGGCATTGGCCTGTGTGAGTTCGAGTCTCACCTGCCGCACAAACGGTTGCTTTCAAAGCAACCGTTTCTCGTTTTCCCCCCCTCCCTCCCTTCATTCCAGGCCACTCGGGACCACCGTCTGCTCCCAACGGCTCCCTTTTCACCCCGTTGGGCACACTCCCCTTGAGCTGCCCCGTCTCTGCTCCGGTGCCGGGTGCAGAAAGGGGTGGTTTTGCACCCAGGAGGCTGAAATAGGGAGGGGCCGGGGGCAAAATGGGGCTGTTTTGCCGACGGGGAGCTTAGGGATGGTTAATGGAGAGCCCGGGCAGTGACCCAGTGGAGACCGGGAGAAGGGGCCGCTGAAAGGCGGTGGAGCGTAACTGTCTGGGAATCTGCCAAATGATACTTTAAATACCCCCAGAAATCGCGGGTATTAAACTGTCTATTTCTCCGATAATCAACACTTTACGCTCCACAGCTATTTCTGGAGGACATCGCTGAAGACTCCACCGGAGCAGGGCCGGGGCTGAGCGATTAGGCGGTAAATGAAGGTGCAAGGCCCTCCGTTTAGCACGTGAGCGCTGGACTTGCCATTTGCCGCCGTCAGCGAAGCCCCGGCCCTACTCTGGTGGCGGTGTGCAAAATGTGGGTGTTTTGCACCCCGGAGGGCAGAAATAGAGGGTGCGGGGTGCAAAAGGGGGCGGTTTTGCACCCGGGGAGGCCGAAAAGGAGGGGGTGGGGTGCAAAAAGGGGTGAATTTGCACACGGGAGGGGAAAAGTGTTATATTTGTGAAGGAGGAAATGAGTATGAAAAAGATATTTGCAATGGTGTTGGCGGTGGGGATGATGGCCGCTGTTCTGACGGGATGCTCCGGAGGGGGGAAGTATGTAGGTTACCTGTTCGCGTATTTTGAGGGGGGCAGGGGAGGCGAGGCGCTGCGCTTTGCCGTGAGCGAGGATGCGGTGAACTGGCACGCGCTAAACCAGGACCAGCCAATTATTCCGTCGGCGGATATCAGTGAGTCCGGCGGGATAAGGGATCCGCATATAATAAAGGGTGGAGACGGGTGGTACTACATAGTTGCCACAGATATGAATACGGAGAAGAACGGGTGGGGGTCCAACCCGGGCATTGTGATGATGCGGTCTAAGGATTTGCTGGAGTGGGAGCATTCTTATCTGAATCTCTCCAAGACGTATCCAGCTCATTTTGGGGATGCGCATTGGGTATGGGCTCCGCAGAGCATCTGGGATGCCAAGGCCAGGAAGCAGATGGTGTACTTTACCCTCCGCAGGGAGAATGACCAGGGCCTGGTTACGTACTATGCGTACGCCAACAAAGATTTCACCGGATTCGAGAACGAGCCGCAGGTGCTGTTCGACGCCAAGTACGGCTCGATAGACAACGATATCATTTTCTTCGACGGCAAATATCACCTCTTTTACAAGGGTAACACTAAGGATGACAGGGGCCGCGAGTTTGAGAACGGCATCCAGCAGGCCGTGTCGGAAACCCTCACCGGAGGCTATGTAGAGGACTTTATCTACCTGGACGCCTATGCCAAAAGCCGCACCGGCGTGGAGGGGTCCAGCATCTTCCCTCTGAACGACGGCAGCGGCTTTGTGCTTATGTACGATGTTTACGGCGAAGGCCGGTACGAATACCAGACCTCCAAGGATCTATATAACTTCACTACAGAACCTCAGTCCTTCACCAAGGACTTCAACCCGCGTCACGGATCGGTCATCTCCCTCACCGCGGCCGAGCTGAAGCGCGTCCAGGAGCACTGGGGCCACGTCCTGCCTTAGCGAAGGCGGACGCGGCAGGGTGCCGTGGTGTCGCAGAATACCCGGCCGTTCTCGTCCATCTGCAGCTCCACTACATATACGGCGTAGCCGCGGCGGCGGGTGAAACTGCCGGTGCGCGGATCCTCCTTTGGAGGAATGTTTCCGAAGTAGAACATATAGGCGTGGCCGTCAACCACCTCAATGTCGGCGTGGTTGCCGCGGCGCTGGCCGTTGAGGCCGCTTACAAGGTAGTCGCCTTCCTGCTTTACCCAGTTGGTGGCATCGTCGGAGGAGAATACTGACAGGCCTTTCCATTCGTCCACGATCATATAGTATTTGCCCTTCCAGAAAATGACGTTGGGGCCTTCTCCGTTGGTGACTATGGAGGTTACCTTGCCTTTGTCGGTCCAGTGGTAGAGGTCTTTGCTGTCGGCATAGAAGATGGTCTTGCCGTCGGGCTCGTTGTTGTACCAGAGGCGCCAGGTGCCGTCGGGGAGCTGAAAGATGCAGGCGTCGATGACCTTGCGCACGGCAAGGTCCAGGACGGACTGCGTGGTCCAGTTGCGACCGTCCTTGCTGGTGAGGTGCACTATGTCGCGCGGGTACTCCCAGGTGTCGAAGATGCCCGGCACGTAGGTCAGGTACATATGGAAAGTGCCGTCAACGCAGATGACTTCGGGTGCCCAGTAGGTAGGGTTGGGATCCGGGTGGTAGTCTATGTTGCAGTCGCCTATATACTTCCAGGTGGTTCCTCCGTCAACGGACTCGGCAATGCCGATTGGGGAGCCGTGAACGGACTCGATGCCTCCCAGGCCGGGCACGTTGGAACGGCGGGAGGTGTAGTACATATAGTACGAATCCGTTACCGGATTGTAGCAGACCATAGGGTCTGTAGAGCCGTTGTAGATGGGATCTACGTAAATGGCGTCCTGGGCTTTGAGAGCCGCTGCTCCGCACACGAGCAGCAGGGCCGTGATCAATAATCTTTTCATATGGCTATTATTTATCAGTGTCTTTCCTGATTGAAAATTCGCAGCCGCAGTAGGGCTGATTGTAAAAGTTCATCTCCCGGATAATCTCGCCGCGCCGTTCCTGAAGGCCCTCTTTGCGCCAGTTGCGGTCCCACCAGGTGACGCCCTGCACTTGCGCGCAGGCCCAGGCACCGGCCTGGTTTACCTGCTCCAGGTCTTTCCACCGGGACGAGGCCAGCGTGGTGGCCAGCACGGCAAAGCCGTGGGCCGATGCGTAGCGGGCGGCGCGCAGAAGCCTGTAGCGGAAGCACTCCAGGCAGCGCGCGCCCCGCTCCGGGGCAGCCTCTAGCCCCGCGGCCAGCGGCAGCCAGCGCGCGTGGTCGTAAGGGTCTTCCACTACTTCCAGACCCAGCGACCCCGCATAGCGCAGGCACTCGTTCTCCCTTTTGTCAAACTCCTCCCGCGGGTAGATATTGTCGTTGGAATAGAAGATGACAGGCGTGATGCCGTTGCGCACCAGGCACTCCACTATGGCGGAGCTGCAGGGTGCGCAGCACGTATGCAGCAGCACTCTGGACGCTCCCAGGGGCGCTTCCAGTTTTACGTCGGGTATCATTATTCCAGGGTGTTTACGTCTATGAGTCCGTTGAGGATGGCATATACGGTAAGGCCGGCCACGGTTTTGATGCCGGTCTTGCGAGTAATGTTCTTGCGGTGCGATATAACGGTGTGGATGGAGATGTTGTGCTTGTCCGCAATTTCCTTGTTGATAAGCCCGTGGGCAACGCTCACCAGGATTTCCTTTTCCCTCTCGCTGAGTTCCTCCCTGGGGTAAACCTCCTGCTCGGCCTCCTTTGCCAGCACCTTTCGGAAGTTTCCGGGATTCTCCAGCCTTCGTACAAGGGGGATTAACACGTCCTCCTCCACGCAGGTGTGCCGCGCCAGGTCTCTCTGCAGATGGAATATGAAATCCAGCAGGTCAATCCTCTTTTCTCCGTCGCACACGGCCGGCAGCGACTTCATAATGATGTTGCGGAGGTCCCCCAGCTTTTCATCCACGTTGCTGTGGTTCTCTTCAAAGTCCATTATGCTGAAATTGCCCCTGGAGTGGCCCTGGAGAAGGTTTTGGATGTAAGGGAACACCTTTTCCTCCTCGAAGTTGAAGTGGGCGCGCAGCTCCTGCTCGTAGTCGGTGAAGAACTTCCACACCGCTTGCTGCTGCTGCGGCCGGCACGGAGCCAGCAGCTCCTCCAGCCTGGGGCCGAAAACGCTCAGCGCGGAATCCACATAGTATTTGTGCGATGCCTGCAGATAGAAAATGACGTCCTGCAGCCGAGCGGAAGCTATGTCCCTGACGGCCGGCTTGAATGCCTGGTCAGAATAAACGCTGCAGATGAGGCAGAAAGTGCCGGCGTCAACCCCGTGCTCTGAGCAAACCTCCTCTATTGTACGCTCCCCAAAGCTGGAAGTCATTCCAACCCTGTACAGAAGAGAAAGAAGATGGCAGTCTGCCTCTATCAAGGCGGCCATCTTCATTTTGGGGGTAAATACTGCTAACATCTCTACAAAGTTAGCAAATTATCTTATTTGCCGCAATGATCCTTCAGGGCGCAGCCGCTGCAGCCGTTGCTGCAGTCTCCGCTTTTCTTCTTGCGCCTGAGCGACGCCAAAACTGCTATTACCGCTGCTGCTATCAATGCCAGTATCATTGCGCTTACAAGGTTCATATAGTTAGACAATAAGTAATGTTATCAGGTAGGCTATCAGTGCCATCACCCAGGCTATTACGCACTGGAACAGCACCACGAATCCGGCCCATTTGCCTCCCAGCTCGCGTTTCACCGCGGCTATGGCGGCTACGCACGGCGTGTACAGCAGGCAGAACACCAGCAACGGAACCGCGGTAGCCACAGTCAGGCTGGCCGTAACGCCCAGCACTTCCATTGTGGACACCACGCTCTCCTTTGCCAAAAAGCCGGTTACCAGCGCTGTCACTATCCTCCAGTCTCCCAGCCCCAGCGGCCTGAACACCGGCGAAATTATGCCGGCTATCCACGCCAGGATGCTGCCTTCGCCGTTTTCTACCATATTGAACCGGAAATCGAATGACTGCAGGAACCATATCACTATGCTGGCCACGAATATGATGGTGAACGCCCTCTGCAGGAAGTCTTTGCATTTGTCCCAAAGCAGATGGCCCACGTTCTTGGCCTGCGGCAGCCTGTAGTTGGGCAGCTCCATCACAAACGGAGCGGGCTCGCTTCGCTTGCCGAACCATTTGCTTACCAGCGCCACCATTATGCCCGTGAAGATGCCCAGGGCATACAGGCATATAAGCACCAGCCCTCCGTGCCCCGGGAAGAAGGCGCTTGAAAGGAAGGCGTAGATGGGCAGCTTGGCGCTGCAGCTCATAAATGGCGTGAGCAGCACGGTCATCCGCCTGTCCTTGGCGGATGGCAGCGTGCGCGACGCCATCACTCCGGGCACGGAGCAGCCCAGGCCTATGAGCAGGGGCACTATGCTCCGGCCGGAAAGGCCTATCCTGCGCAGCAGCTTGTCCGTGACGAACGCCACCCTGGCCATATAGCCACTGTCTTCCAGCATAGAGAGGAAGAAGAACAGTATTACGATGATGGGGAGGAAACTGAGCACGCTTCCCACGCCCCCGAATATGCCATCGACCACCAGCGAGCGGATAGCTGGGCTTACGTCCCAGCGCTCCATCGCCGCCGCGACGCCGTCGCCCAGCGCCCCGATGCCGGCGTCGAGCCACGCCTGCAGCGGGGCTCCCAGCACGTCTATGGTCAGCCATATAACCAGCGCCATCACCATCAGGAAGATGGGAATCGCCGTCCACTTTCCGGTAAGGACCTTGTCGATGCGGCGGCTGCGCTTATACTCTTTGCTCTGCTGTGGGCGCACCACGGTGCGGGCGCAGAGCTTCTGTATAAAGCTGTAGCGCATATCTGCTATGGCGGCTGCGCGGTCAAGTCCGCGCTCGGCCTCCATCTCGCAGATGATATGCTCTATGGCGTCTTTCTCGTTCTGGTCCAGCTTGAGGGCTTCCTCCACTATGCTGTCGCCTTCCACCAGTTTGCTGGCGGCGAAGCGGACGGGGATGCCCGCGGCTGCTGCATGATCTTCGATCAAATGCATCACGCCGTGCAGGCATCTGTGCACCGCGCCGCCGTGGTCTTCTTTGTCGCAGAAATCCTGGCGCGCGGGCTTCTCCTGGTAGCGCGCCACGTGCACTGCGTGCTCCACCAGCTCATCGACGCCCTCTTTCTTGGCCGCCGAGATAGGCACTACCGGGATGCCCAGGATGCGCTCCATCTCATTGATGCGGATGCTGCCGCCGTTGCCGCGCAGCTCATCCATCATATTCAGGGCCAGCACCATAGGCACCTCCAGCTCCATCAGCTGGATGGTCAGGTACAGGTTGCGCTCTATGTTGTTGGCATCGGCAATGTCAATGATTCCCTTGACGTCCTGCTCCAGGATAAAGCGGCGTGACACTATCTCCTCGGCCGTGTAGGGCGAAAGGGAATAGATGCCCGGAAGGTCCGTGATGCGGCTTTCAGGGTAGCCTTTTATTACGCCGTCCTTGCGGTCCACGGTCACGCCGGGGAAGTTGCCCACGTGCTGGTTGGAGCCCGTCAGGACGTTGAACAGCGTGGTTTTCCCGCTGTTCTGCTGTCCTGCCAGGGCAAAGGTCAGCGCCGCGCCCTTGGGAAGCGGGTTCTCGTGGTCCTTGGAATGATATTTCCCCGCCTCGCCAAGTCCCGGGTGGGAATTGTGCTCGTGCAGGGAAACGTTATAGGCCTGGTCGTCCTGAGGGGCTGCGGATGATGCATCCGCGGCCTCCGGGACTACCGGCTGAATTTCTATGTCGCGGGCTTCCGCGAGGCGGAGGGTGAGGGAATAGCCGTGGATGAGTATCTCCACAGGGTCTCCCAGCGGGGCCGAACCCACCATCTTCACCTCCGCTCCCGGAATCAATCCCATATCAAGGAGGTGCCTGCGCAGGGTTCCTGTTCCCCCTACGCTAACCACCCGGCCGCAACGGCCTTTCTGAAGATCGGCTATGGTCATTTGCAGTTTTTCATCAGTCAGGCTGCAAAGTTACACCGACGGATCATTTCCCGCAATCCCTATTAATGGTTACTTTTTGAGGGTGATAACCGTGTAGGAATACCTGGGGAAGGTGTATTTGGCGTTGCTGCGCTTGATAGTGGCCTTTCCTAACTTGGGCGCTACGTTGGTCTTGTTGTCAACGGTGTTGAACTCGGTGAGGTCGCAGTCTCCCAGGGTCCAGGTCTCGGCACTGGTCCTGAAGCGGAAGCCTTCAACGTTGATAACGGCCTCGCGGGGCTCGTTGGTGGTGTTGACCACGTAAATCTTGAGCTCGGAGCGGGCGTCATCGGTCTTTGCCAGAACGTCAAGCACCTTGTCTTCGCTGCTGGTAGCCTCGAGCACGTTGAACAGCCACTTCTCGCTCATCATCTGGTCCTCGTAAGCCGAAGGCTGGAACCAGATCTCGTTGCTGGTGTAGTGAACACGGCCCTGGTCCCACATATAGTGCTGCATATGAGGCTGGATGGTGTTGGCGGTGCCGAGCCAGGTGAAGCAGTCTGCATAGCGCTGAAGGGTGTTCCAGTTGTGGGCGTGGGCGAGTCCGCGGTCCCAGTCGCAGCGGGAGCCGTTCTCCTCCATAGGGTACAGGGTCAGTTTGTGGCCGGTGTCCTTGAGCAGGTTGGCCTGCAGGGTTATACCCATCTCATTCTCGAACGATGCGCCGGTGTCCGCGAAGTTCCTCTGTCCGGAGTAGTGGGGATCCCAGCCCAGCTGGTCAGCGTGGCCTTTCTCAATGAACCACTTGTACATTCCAAGGGCAAGGTTGTACCTGTCGGAGCCGTATGCGTAGTTGGAGACGTTGCTTCCAATGTTCAGGGAAGCCACGATGGTCATCTCAGGATCCACCTCCCAGGCGGCCTCGGCGAATTTCTTCATTCCCTCCACATAGCCGGCGGTGATGGTCTGCTCGTTGTGAACCTGGATCAGCTTGAGGTTGTACGGGGCCGGATGTCCGTGCTGCGCGCGGAGGGCGCCCCACTTGGTTGTAACGTCGCCGTTCACGTACTCTACAAAGTCACGGATGTCCTCGTAGGTCTCGTTGATGTTCATTCCCACCATTGCCTGTGCGCCGAGGGCTTCGGCAACCTGGAGGAGCTCCATAATTCCAAAGGTGTGTGTGGCGTAGGGGTTGAAGCCGTTGCGGAAGCAGATCCTCCTCTCATCAAAAGGACCTATCATCTTCTTCCACCTGTAGAGGTAGGTGTCAACGCCCACGTCAACCATTGAGCCGTTGTAGCGGATTACGCTTATGCCCTGCTTCTTGAGCGCGTCGATCATCATCTTGCGCACGTGCAGGCCGTTTACGCGGCCCCACTCGCCGGGCTCCATAAAGGCAAAGCCCAGTTCTATTTCTCCGGCGTTCTTGAGAGATATTCCAAAGCGTCCCTTGGGATCGGCCCCGTTGGGGGTGAGCTCGAACTCCACTTTCTCAAAGGAGCCGTCGCCCTTCAGGGGGTAGGATTTTTCTGCAAGGACGTTGCCCTGGGAGTCTCGCAGGCTCAGCCATACGTTCTGGGCTCCGGAATTGGATTTGATGCGGAGCACGCCCTCGTAGGGCTTGCCGCTCTGGATGTCTATTCCCTGCTTGTTGAGGCCGGCATTGTAGAGGCCCACTTCGCCGCTGCCGCCAAGGTGCTTGATTATCTGGTCCTGGCGTCCCATATAGGCGTCGCCCCTCTTGAGGGTGAACTGGTAGCGGGCGCTTCCGCTCTGGATCTTGGACCAGTAGCGGCTGATCTGCTCGTTGCCGTTAATCCTGTCCATAAGGATTCTCTGGTACGGGGCGGGGATGCTGTCGTAGATTACAAAGCGGCCGTAGAAGTTGAGGTCGCCTATGCGCATCGGCCTTGCAGGACGGGTCTCGCCGTTCTGGACTGTGGGCTGGGTGGACTGGTAGTAGCTGTCCAGCAGGTCCCTGCGGTTGAAGTCATAGACATCCGTAAGGTTGTTCCAGGTTGTGCGGGTGTAGGAGTTGGCTACGGAAAGGAAGTGCGGGGTGCGGGTTTCGTCAAGCACCACGTACACCTGGACGTAGTTCTGGGTGGGGAGGTTCAGGAAGTCCACGTCAATGTTCTCCTCGAAGGCTTCGCCGTGGATGAGCTGGCTGAACACGCCGCCGTTGGTCTGGTTGTTCAGGTCCTCGATGTTGGTTCCGTTGAACGTGGCCTTGGCGGTTCCTATTTGCTTATTGGCATTTACGTGGATCTGTATCGGGGCTTGCGCGCTGAGGGTAAGCGCCGAAAACAGAAGGATCGGTACTAAAGATAATCTCATTTTATTAGTGGTTTAATGGATAAAAAAGGTTAGTTTTGCTAAGATAACAATAAAAATCCACCATACATATGAAGAAACTTCTTTTGTCCGTTTTTGCGTTAGTGCTGGCGGCGGGGGCTTGGGCGCAGTATCAGCCCGACGCGCCGGCGGCGGCTACTGGCGCCAACGCTCCCTTTGAGAGCTTCGCGCCGCAGCGCCGCGTGCTTTTCAACTTCGACTGGAAATTCCGCCAGGGGCCGGCGGCCGGGGCGGAGGATCCCGCCTACGACGATTCGTCGTGGCGTGGCCTCGACCTGCCGCACGATTTCCAGTGGGAGCAGCCGTGGACGCAGGACGCGGCCCTCAACGGGCGCGGGTTCAAGCCTATGTGCGAGGGATGGTACCGCAAGACATTCCGTGCGGACGCATCGTGGCAGGGGAAGAAAGTGTTCCTGGAGTTTGATGGAATAATGTATTATGGAGACGTGTACGTCAATGGCACCAAGGTGGCTTCCAGCGAGTACGGGTATATTGGCTTTGAGGTGGAGATAACCCGGTATCTGAAGCTGGGCCAGGACAATGTGGTGGCGGTATATGCCAATACCGGAAAAGTGAACGGTTCCCGCTGGTATACCGGAGGAGGACTGTTCAGGGATGTATATCTGGAGGTGAAGAACCCTACGCACATATACCACGACGGCGTGTATGTATGCACGCCGGAAGTGGGCGCTGACCGCGCCGAAGTGGCGGTTCAGGTGGAGGTTGACGGCTTCAGGGGCCACAATACCTCCGTCAAGGCGCGCATACTGGCGCCGGACGGAGGCCTTGTGGGCGAGACTTCCGCCGTCTTCAACGACCTGACCAAGCACACGCGGGAGGAGCTGCCTCTACCTGCGGTAGAGGTGCGCGCCCCGCGCCTGTGGAGTCCGGACAGCCCCAGCCTTTACACCGTCCAGGTGGAAGTCTGGGCGGACGGAGTGCTGGCGGACAGGGCGGAGGAGCAGTTCGGCATCCGCAAGCTGGAGTTCTCCAAGGAGTTCGGGTTCAAGCTCAACGGGGAGAAGGTTTTCCTGAAAGGCGTGGCCGACCATCACGATATGGGCGCCCTGGGTGCGGCTTCTTACGATAGGGCCATAGAACGCCTGATGCTGCAGCTCAAGTCATTCGGTTACAATACAATACGTTGCTCACATAATCCATATTCCCGTTCTTTCACCCGCATAGCGGACCGTGTTGGAATGCTGGTGGTGGATGAACTCATTGACAAATGGAGCGATGACGAATACTGGGGAGGCCGGGAGCCTTTCACCACTATATGGCACAAATTGATTCCTGAGTGGATCAAACGGGACCGCAACAGTCCTTCGGTGATACTCTGGAGCCTGGGCAACGAACTGCAGCAGAGGGAGCGCTTTACCGGTTTCCCTACAAATGACTGGGGCATAACCACCTACAGGCTGTTCGACGTCCTGGTTCGCAGGTATGACAACTCCCGCAAGACCACCGTGGCAATGCATCCGTCACGCGCCGGTGGAGTCCGGGAGGAGAAAGAGTTCAGCACCTATTTTGTTCCGCCGGAGCTGGCTACGGTAACGGACATATCCAGTTTCAACTACCAGTGGATGGTGTATAAGAACTATCTGGAGTACGCTCCAGATATGATTGTGTTCCAGAGCGAAGCGCAGTCCCGCGAACTCCTGGGCCCCTTCTACGGAATGGATCAGGACAAGATGGTGGGCCTGGCCTACTGGGGTGCAGTAGAGTATTGGGGAGAGTCCGACGGCTGGCCCAAGAAGGGCTGGAACTACAGCTACTTCAACCATACCCTGGAGCCGTATCCGCAGGCGTACCTCATCAAGAGCGCCTTCGTCCCGGACGAGCCGCTGGTGCGCGTGGCCGTGGCCGAAGGCAGCGAGCGCCTGATCCGCTGGAACAGCGAACTTGTAGGCCGCCAGACCTACACTTCCACCTGGAATTTCCCCTCCGGGTCAAAGCAGCAGGTGGCCGTGTTCGCCAATACCCAGGAGGTTGAGCTGATAGTGAACGGCCGAAGCCTCGGCCGCAAGCCCAACGACAACACCGCCCCGGGCCAGCAGCACATAGTCACCTGGCAGGACGTGCCGTACGGCCGCGGCGGCAGCATCGTTGCCGTGGGCTACAACGCCGGCAAGGAGGTCGCCCGCCACACCGTGCAGACCGCCGGCAAGGCCGTGGCGCTGAAGGTTGAAGCCGAGACCCCTCAGGGCTGGAAGGCCGATGGCATGGACCTTCAGTACCTTCGCGTCTATGCCGTGGACAGCCGTGGTAGGGTTGTTCCCGGCTTCGCCCAGAAGGCTTCCTTCCAGGTGGAAGGCGCCGCCTCCCTGCTCGCCCTGGACAACGGGGACCACTACACCGACGAACTCTTCCTTGACGTCCCCGCCAAGGATATGAAAGGGGGCTTCATCCAGGCCATCCTCCGCAGCGGCCGCTCTGCCGGTCCCGTCACGGTCAAAATAACTGCCGGGAACCTCAAAAAGACCATAACTCTTTCAACTGAGCCTTGATATTTCAAAATTTTATCTATATTTGCAGTCCCAAAATGATGGCGGGGTAGCTCAGCTGGTTAGAGCGTCGGATTCATAATCCGGAGGTCGTGGGATCATGCCCCACTCCCGCTACGAATAAAGGCGACAGAATCTCTGTCGCCTTTATTCGTACCGGTCGTTGACTCTTTAACCCCCTGTCACTTCGTGACATCCCCCTTTCAGGGGGAATACGGCCTCCACTCCGTTCCGTCCGGTGCCTTCCGGTCGTCGCATCGCTCCTCCCTCACGGCACGGCGCCTGCTGGCGCCCTTCTATCTTCGCGGGAGCGGGGCATACTTCAACCCCCCTGCACCCCCTAGGGGGAGAAGGGGAGGAATCCCCTTCCGCTGCTATCGCAGCTATCCCCTCGGTCGGCCTTCGGCCTCCATCCTTCCCGGCCCTCCCTTTTCCTCCCTCCCGGGTGCAAATTCACCCCCTTTTGCACCCCGCCCCTTCCTTTTCGGCCTCCCCGGGTGCAAAACCAGCCCTTTTTGCACCCCGCCCCTTCCTTTTCGGCCTCCCCGGGTGCAAAACCAGCCCTTTTTGCACCCCACCCCCTCCTTTTCAGCCCCCCGGGTGCAAAACCGTCCCCTATTGCACCCACCCACCGAGGCAGGGCCGGGGCTGAGCGATTAGGCGGTAAATGAAGGTGCAAGGCCCTCCAGCGAACGTGCGAAGGCGCCATCAGGCGCGTGCCGTGAGGGAGGAGCGATGCGACGACCGGAAGGCACCGGACGGAACGTAGTGGAGGCCGCATTCCCCCTAGGGGGACACCGGCATAGCCGGAGGGGGGTATAGCTACTGCGAAGCAGTTAGCCGTCGAGCACGTGAGCGCT
>JAGCYZ010000107.1 GCA_017960545.1 Bacteroidales bacterium | reverse complement strand
TACCCACAGACTGGCAGAATTCTTGTCGTTCACTATCCTGACTGCATAGTTTGAACTATTTCCGGAGGTTCCGAATCTGGCGTCCTCGTTATAGAAAAGATAGAGTCCCGCTATACTTCCCTCAGGGATTGAGAACTCTGCCGTGATCTCGTATGAAGGATCTACGGCAGTTGTGGTCCATAGGGTTCCGCCAAGGAATCCGTCGTGCCATTTAGCCCACATCAGGGGGTTGTCGTACTGGCGGAGATAGCTGTAGTCCTGAAGGCCGCCGTTCTCCCATTTGGCGCCGTCCTTTTCTGCAAGCATGGGCCAGCCGTCTTTGGTCCAATTCACGCTCTCGATGATTGTACTGCGGCCAAGTGTGTGGTAGTTGTTGCGATATGCGTGATAAACTATGTACCAGTTGCCCTTGGCGTCGTCAATGAGGGTTCCGTGACCCTTTGACCACCAGGCTTCGTCTCCTGAATAGGTGTGTACGAGCGGGTTGTGGGGGCTGTTCTCCCAAGGTCCGAGAACTGATTTGCTCCTGGCCACTACGCACATATGGCTTGTAACCGGGCCGGCGGTTCCGCCTTCTGCGGTAATAAGGTAGTACCAGTCTCCGTGCTTGAGGAGCTTTGGCGATTCAAGCCACATTCCTTCGGTTTCCCATTCTGACGGATACTCCCATCCGTCATATGCTTTGGTACGTGGCCCGGAAGCCGCAAGTCCGTCTGCCGTAAGCGGTGTAACAAAACCGTTATTGGTGTAGAGATAGCGGTTTCCGTTTTCGTCCATAACGTGCCCGGGATCTATTCCGGCAACATCCAGCTTGATAGGGTCGCTCCAGGGGCCTTCAATCTTGTCTGCCACTACTACGTAGTTTTCTCCGCTGCTTGTAGGGTAATAGATATAGTACTTGCCGTTTACCTTGCAGAGGTCAGGTGCATATATGGAATAGTCTCCGTCTATGACGGTACGCACCACAGGCTCCCAGTGAAGCAAATCTGTAGAGTGCCAGATGAGCAGGGCGGGGAAGTATGTGAATGAGGAGTGCGTGATATAGAAATCGTTGCCGTCACGCATAATTGACGGGTCCGGATAGTCTCCGGGGAAAATGCAGGTTTTCAGGGTCGTAGCCTTTTTGCATCCACAGACGAGCAGAAGGGCTGCGGAAAGGATCGCTATCAGTTTTGTCTTCATTTCAGAATGAGATTATATGTATTGGCATCAAATATAGGAAATATGTCTTACATAGCCATTGCAAATCTCAAACTGTGGGTGCAAAATGGGCTTTTTCACACCCCGTTAGGCTTAAACAGAGTCCCCGGGGTGCAAATTGGGCCTTTTCACACCCCGAGATAGGGGCTAGGGGAATAGTTCGCGAATGAGTTGGTCGGGGAGTTTGAGCATTCGCCTGATCTGTCCGTTGGAGGCGTGGAACTCTGTCTTCATCATTACTGCAACGGATAACTTATCGTTAGGAGAGAGGGCGGAGGGCCGGGATTCCCCATAGTTTTTCCGGCAACGTGTGCGAAGGATTTCGAACAGTTCATTGTCTGTAAGGAAGACTTCTTCACCCAGACGTTTGGCTACTTCTCCAAAAGCCTCCCGGCTCCTGGATAACATATTGAAGTACTGATGGGCGTTCAGGAACCAGTTCTCACCTTCTTTGATATCGATGAATGACGGGATGAAGATGCAATAATCCTGACGGTATTGTCAATACTGACCGCCGCAGATGTTATCCCATACCTGTAGTCTTCTTCTGTATGAAAGATTATTTCCTGATTTGTGCCTGGCGTGAAGAGGTGCCAGAATGGCCCTTTGGTTGAGAACAGATAATCAAGGTAATCCTTCCTTCGGGCAATAGCTGTGGGCTCATTTTCAAATTCATTTTTCATAGTGCCCCTAAACTACAAATAATGCTTGAATCAAGCCGTTTGTAAACGTTTAATATGCTCCCGGGGTGCAAAAACGGGTATAATTGCACCCCAAAGTGAAAATAAAGCATTACGGGGTGCAGAACACAACCTTTTTGCACCCGGGAAAGAATAATTATTATATTTGCAGATATGGCAACCAGAAGAGAGTTTATTAAGAAAGCGGCGATTGCCGCCACAGCGGTAGCGGCAGCTTCGCTGGTGGATACGGCTTGCGCCCAAAATACCAAGAAGATGAAAGTATTGATGATTAACGGCAGCCCGCATCAGAACGGCAATACTGCAACTGCCCTGCAGGAGGCTGCGGCCCGGCTCAAGGAAAACGGGATAGACAGTGAGATTGTATGGATTGGCAATGCCCCGGTGCACGGATGCATCGCCTGCGGACACTGCAAGTCCCAGGAGCCCAAATGCATCTTTGACGATGACATCTGCAACCAGGTGGCGGCCAAGATGAAAGATTCAGACGCCCTGATAGTGGGCTCACCGGTTTATTACGGCCAGCCTAACGGCGCGGTTCTGGCAATTGTCCAGCGGCTCTGCTACTCAGCCGGCGGCGCCCTTTCGGGCAAGCCGGCGGCTGCATTCGCAGTGTGCCGCAGAGGAGGCGCCACCGCATCGTTCCAGACTATGAACATGCCCTTTATGATGATGAACATGCCCGTTGTCACCTCTCAGTACTGGAACATAGGCTACGGCCAGTCCCAGGGCCAGATAGCCCAGGATGCAGAGGGTATGCAGACAATGCGCACCCTTGCAAACAACATGGCCGCCCTGCTCAAGGCCACGGGCGGCAAGCCTATGCCCGGCCCCTCCGAGCGCACCACCTTCACCAACTTCATCAAGTAAGACTGAGTAATATTGCATATCATTGTGCCTCCTTTTGCCAAAGGAGGCTTTTTTTTGCATATTTTTTCAAGAAAATCTTGTTTTTCCTGATTTCTATACTTAAATTTAAATGGCCAATTGCGTACGTGCGCGAAGAGAATCCGGCCCAATAATCGTGTAACTCCTAAATCTTCAATAGGTTATGCCATCTGAATCCAACCAAGTACTGGACCAGTTTTTTCTCAAACTGGGCACTCTCCTGACAATGACAAAAGACACTCTACTGGAAGATTTCCTGGGAGATTTGCCGTCCTATGTCCCGGACAAATTCATAGATCCATCTCCGATCAAGGATGTGGAAGATTTGAAAAACAGGCTGGATAAGATAGAACTGGATCTGTCTGCGTTCATAGAGTACGTTTTCAAACGCCTTGGATATGACATTTCCAATTTCAAGGAAAGTGATGAACTGTTTGACCTGTTCAAGTCAGTGTTTGTCACCATCGAATCCATAGGCGAATCAGTGACGGCTCTGGCCCAGGATGGAATCAACTGGGACAATGTCAAGATCAAGGCGGACGAAGTCAAAGACGCTAAAGGGAACAAGGAATCAAAGGCGAAACTGGAATTTGACGACCTGTTCACCCTGACTGACGGTGACGGCAATGACATCCTATCGTATTCTTCAGGCGGGGTTTCGATGGGCCTTTCTCTCGGCGGGGAGCTGGGCGGCAGGATAAAACCCCTGATGGACCTGTTCGTAAACCTTTTCAAGCTGATAAAGAAATTCCGTGACCTGGAGTGGAACAAAGTCCTGGACAACTACAAGGATTTCGGGGATTACATAGAGAGCACATATTTCAACCAGAAGTTTGCCGAGCGAGTGTTCGACCACATCCTCACCGTTCTCCTGCGCAATGCCAAGAAGGTATTCGAAGATGAAATCCTGGAAATCTCCAGGGAGATCCAGAAAGTCAAGGAGATGGCGGAGGCTGCCAAGCGGGAGGTTGAGCAGGCTGTTTATGCCCGGATAGAAGAAATACGCAAGGAGATAGACGAGATAGAAAAACAGCTCAAGGACGCCGCAGAGGAAGCAGCCAGCATGCTCTTGGCAAAGTACAATGTCCTGAAGCAGGAACTTGCCCGCCTGATGAAAGAAGTCCTGGGACCCTTCGGAAAGGTCGGGGACATACTGGAAAAGGTATATCAGGTACTGGACTTCCTTGGCCTCATTGGAACCCAGACGATAGAGGTCGCCAAGTATATCCCGGACTTCAAGATCCCAACCCCTCAGGACGAAGCCTCGTTCCTGGAGGATGTGGACAAGAAACTTGCGGCTGCTTATGAGAAGAACAAGCAGAACTTTGTCGCAGACGCGAATGCGGCCCTAAAAGAAGCCACGCAGGCAATACGGTCAGAATGCCCCACGGTGCAGCTTTACGTCCTGCGCTGGTCCAAGGTGGCCCAGATGTTCACATCTCCCGCTTCCTACTTCAAGGAGCAGTTCCCCATTAACGATTACGACGATGCTGAAGCCCTGGTGGTCAAGATATACTCCCTGATCAGGGCTTTCAATCCTGAAATCCCGGATTTCAGTTCAATTGGCAAGATGATCAACGAACTGATAGCCCGGATCCAGAAAGAGCTTGAATCATCCACAAACGAAGTAATCCAGAAAGTCAAGGCCGATGTGGAGAAGTTCCTGGACTTCCTGATTGACATCAAGAAAGTTCTGGAGACATTTGCCGTCAAGATCAGGGATGAACTGACCACAAGTTTCAACAACTTCCTGAATGGGGGAGAGTCTCTTCTCAATACCCTTAAGAGTCAGATTAAGGAAGAGGTGGACGCCCTTATGAAGGCTGCCTCCGATATGGCGAATGACGCCAAGGCCGCCTTTATTGAGGGAACCAACCAGCTGTACAGGACATTCCAGTGCGAGAATATACCGGATTCCCTCAAGGACATCCTCAAGAAGGTATTCGTGGACACCCTGGTTAAGGTTGTCAAGGAGAAAGCGCAGGAACACGACCTCATAAATGATGTGGATCCCGCATTGTGGGAGTCCGCATTCAACGAAGAGCTGGACAAAGCCCAGAAGGCTGCCAACTCCATCAATCTCTTCGGTGAATACAAGATGATCATAGCCGAGATTGAAGGTCACGCCAAGGAAGTGTTCAGCGAGTCATACTGGAACAACGGATTCAAGAACCTGGTAAAGGCTCTCCAGGATGAATTCTACCGCCAGACCGCAAAGATTCCGGGTAGTACAGACGCATGGGCTGACTTCGGCAAGGGGCAGGTTACTAAACTCCTGCAGGGAAAATCTTTGGAAAACCCGTTCTCCGACTTTGACTTCACCGCCTACTTCAGCATATTCACGGACCAGATCAAGTCCTTTGTGCCGTCCGGCATTGACGGATACTATCCCAAGTTCAAGAAGGCTACGGAAAATGCAATCGACAGGCTCCTGGGCGCTGCTGAAGATGCCACCTCCGAAGCCGGAAAACAGGCAAAGAGTATTGCAAAAGATGTCGAGGATTATGCGGATAGGGTCAAGTCCTTCGCAGAGGACGTCTTCATCTCTTATTGGTCCGCCCTCAAGGATGCTGTATACAACGTAGTGATACGGCCGTTCCTCACCACAATAGAGCGTATAGTCAAGCGCTGGATAAAGGAATACCTCATCCCCAAGATCATAGAGGAAGTCCGCAAGGCCATTATGGCCAACTACCAAACCTACAAGGATATCTACGACCAAGTAAAGGATGCGGTTGAGGAGGCTCAAAAACTGTACGAAGAGGCCGAAGCAAAATCCAAGGAGGTCGCGGAAACTGCCTGCGGCATACTGCTTCTTGCCGACGGCATAGCAGACGATGTTCAGCAGATAGACTGCTGGATGGACGGAATACAGTTCGCCCTCAAACTCTACCGTCTCATACCTAAATCCGTCAAGGAGGCAGTCAAAGATCTCATAGGCCTGCCTCAGTGGGATTTCAGCGGAATCAAGCTGCCGGATTACAAACTTGATATGAAGAACAAGTTCCTGGCGGTTACCGTATATAAATATGAAAAGAACTTCTCCTTTGACATCGTTGCCTTCGCCGCTGACAGGAAGAGGAAAAAAGACGGCAAGGAAGAGGTTATATCGGGCGTCTATGTACTGCCTGTGATTACCGCGCATTATGGCACCCAGGTGGCCCTGGGCGATTCACACGAACTGGCCGTGGCGGCATCGGGTTCCCTCAATGAAGGCTTTGCCGGAGCGAATGTCAACAAATCGGAAATTGCAGGCAAACTTGAGAATGGAACCATAGGCTTCTTCTTCACGGCGCCGGAGGGCTTCGATCTCCCCGGAGTGATAGTGCTGGCAAGCGAAAGTGCTGTTAAGGCATTCCTTGAAATGGAGTTCAGGCGCCAGAAAGATAAAGAACTGTATATCTATGGATATGAAGACGACGAGAACGGCAATCCGGGAAAACTGGACGACGGCATGCTTCATATCAAGATGAAGAATTATCCCCAGAAGATATTTGCCGGATACGACAACGGTTTCGATGTCGGATACCTTGGCAAGATGGAAGGCCTGGAGTTCAAGCTGACAATTGCGAGCATGAACGCGTTCTTCGAGAAGATTCTCAGGGGCGACATCGACCTGTCCCTTGATGAGCTCTTCCTGGGATACAGCCTTAAGAAAGGTCTCACATTTGGGGGAGAGTATAACATCCATATCCCTCTCAAGCCCACAATCGACCTGGATTTCCTGAAGCTGGACAACCTGTCGCTTGACCTGGGCAGCGGAGGCGGATTGCATTTCGAGGGCATCTCGCTGTCAATCAACCTGAATTTCTCCGTTGACTTTGACGTTCTCACCTTCACGTTCCCTGACCTGGGATTCGGCTTCGATTTCAACTTCCTGACGCCGGACTTTCACTTTGGGGACTTTGACCTGAGTCCGATCTTCAAGTTCCCGGACGGACTTGGCATCGGCATAAACATTCCGGACGTGGTCAGGGGAGCCGGCTTCGTCAAGTGGGATCTTGACAAGGGTGAGTTCCTGGGAGGATTCGAACTTACCTTAGTGGAGATGTTCGGAATAGGCGCTCTGTTCATCCTCAACACAAAGATGCCGGACGGCAGCAAGGGATATTCCTTTATGGGTGCTCTCAGCATCTTCTTCAAACCGGGAATACAACTGGGACTGGGCTTCAGTCTTACCGGAATAGGAGCCTCCCTGGGCCTTAACAGGAGGATAGACACCGACAAGATACGCGATTCAGTCTATGACGGATCGCTGGAGTCCGTGATGTTCGTAAAGGACATACAGAAGAATCTCTCTACCATAATGGCGAATATGACCTCGTTCTACCCCGTGGCCGAAGACCACTTCTTCTTTGGAGCTATGGTGCAGATATCCTGGGCTGAGATTCTCAATTTCTCCTGCGGAGTGTTCATCCAGGTACCTGACCTGGTAATTGCCATTGTCGGAGGAGTGCATCTGAACATAGCTGACGAGGTGGAAGGACTAATATCGATGAATGCCAACTTTATGTGCGTATTTGACGTGCATAAGGGTATTTCCCTTGACGCATCGCTCTATGATACCAAACTCGTGGGAATCGACTTCCACGGCGACATTGCGATGCGCATCTACTGGGCCGGCGACACCAAGGGCTTCCTCCTTTCAGCAGGTGGATTCCACCCCAGCTATACTCCGGAGGCCGGTTTCAATGTGCCTAAGATGAAACGCATCGGATTCAGTTTCGACATTGGTCCAGTCGCAATCAGCAACGAGTCATACTTTGCCGTAACTTCCAACACCGTGCAGTTCGGATCCGATTCAAGGCTCTCTCTGGGCTGGGACGAATTTGGAATCAGCGGATATATGTATTACAACGTGCTGTTCCAGTTCAATCCGTTCCAGTTTATGTTCGATGCCGGAATAGGCGCCGCAGTGAAGATGGGCAGCCTGACGCTCCTGTCAATCGACCTGTACCTGGAAGTGAGCGGCCCCGCGCCCTGGCATATCGCCGGCAAGGCCAAGTTCACAATAATCTTCACTTTCCACGTGGAGTTCAGCCATACCTGGGGAAAGAAACAGCAGATCAGCGACAAGAAGTACATCGACCTTATCCCTATCCTCCAGGACGCATACGAGAACCAGGATAACTGGAACATTATCCGCTGTGACGTGGTAGATGGACTCGTCGCCACTTATGTTCCGGAGGAAGGCTCGTTCGTGATGAGTCCTTCGGATACCATAGGATTCAAGCAGGAATGGGTTCCGTTCAACCAGGATCTTGAGAAGTACGGCGAGGCCTATCCTTCAGATACTGACCGAATAGATGTCGAAAAGGTTTGGATCCAGGGTGACCAGGAGACTGAATATAAACTTACCCAGACATCGTTCGCGCCTACTCAGTTCATAGTGATGGATGACGCGCATAAGTTGTCGGCCCCGTCTTATAAATATATGGACGCCGGCTTTGAACTTACTGCCGGACAGGATATGAGGAACCCCGATGAGGGTAATCCTATGCAGTTCGATGAGAAGAATTTCGTTTATACCACAGAGGCCGGAAAATGGTCAGACTGGCAGAAACAGGCTGACTATTATGCCAAGTCCGCTATCTCCTTCACAAAGACTGCAGCTGCTTCGGCGACCTCTGCCGCAGCAACAAAAGCAGCGGTTAAGGAAATTGTCAAGACTCCCAAGAAGGGCGTTATATCACATCTGGTTGCATCCAATAAAGTTTACAAGATAGGCCGTGACTCAGACAGGTCACTGCGCAAGGGCTTTGACGAGGGATTCACCCTCCGTCCTTCTTCCCGCAGGAATGCCGACGGATTCAAACGCTATCTCGCAGACCTTGACAATATGATGGCGCAAAGCGTCAGATCATATATAGACCGACTGAATTCTACAAATCAACCTGAAGCAAAATAACAGTTATGGATATACAAGAAACCTACCTTTTCCCCTACGCCCGTAAGGGTCTGGCTAATAACATCGCGGAGGAAGACGTATTCGGTAACGTCTCGGGTAACGAGGCTCTTGCAAAGATGAGGGCCGTCCTTACCGTCCATACCCAGTATAAGGCTTCTGCGGCTGATGAAGAGAATCAGGACAAGACTTTGATCAGTGATAAGGAGATAGGCCTTTACGGACCGGCCGACGTATCGTCCATCAGTCCTGCCGCCATTTTGAAATGCCGTCCTGCCGCAGGTTCTGAAGGCTTTCCGCCTGAGTATTTCCCCTATATAGAATTCAGGGAGCCGGACTTCCCCTGGAGATATACTCCTGCAAAGGTGAAGGACAACAGGCTCACCCCATGGCTTGCCCTGGTGGTACTTGAGAAGGATATCATCTCCTTCCAGAATAATGACAACAAGTTACCTGTGGTCAAATTCAATGGTGACAAGGAAGCTTATCAAGCAGCTTTCCCAAAAATGAGTGAACTCTGGAAAACTGCTCACGCTCAGAGTCCCAAGAAAACAGTACCGCTGTTCTCCCGTATCATAAGTCTCAGGGGAATCAATCCTGAAACAGGCGAAATGCCGGCCCTCAAACCCAAGACAGACTATATGGTATGCCTTGTACCCAGTTATGAGACAGGACGCTTGCGCGGTCTTGGCTTCGCACCGGAGAAATTGTATGGAATAACCGCCCAGGCTCCTGCATTCGAAGACTATGATACCCAGAAAGGCAAGCAGCGCGGAATGGAGTTCCCGGTATATTATTCCTGGGAATTCCGCAGCGGGGATGCAAGTTTCGAGAAACTTGTAGAATCCCTCCAGGTTGTCAAATCCGGAAAGGCCGGCCTGGCCGTGGACGTCACCCATATGGGAAACGGCTTTGACTACGAGGCGGTTTACGGAAAGAAAGGTCCCGGCAAGAAGGTCAGGAAGACCATTACCATCCCCGCCGCCACAAAGCCTCAGCCCCCGGAGCCGGATGAAGCTGCATTCCCGAATAAGACCGATGAGAAGGATCTGTACACAAACCTGCAAATCTTGCTCAAATCAAGTTATGTTTTCCTGGAAAATGCTGCGGACATAGGACAGAAGGTTCCCAAAGGCGGTCCGGACGATGGTGACGACCCTTGCGTGGTTCCTCCTGTATATGGTGCCCGCCATATTCTCGCCACCAAACTGGATCAGCAACCCTGGATGAACAAGATCAATATGGATGTTCATTACCGAATAGCAGCCGGGCTTGGCCGCAAGGCCGTCTTGGAGAACCAGGAGATGCTGATGGACAGGGCCTGGAAACAGGTAGAGGCAGTACAGGCATTGAATATGGAACTCTATAGGCGTCTATTGAGCATGGGAGCCAACAACGCCCTTCAGGGCAAGACCGTAGGCCAGTACGGCAAGGACAACAAGTACCTTGCGTCAATGATGTTCTATCTGAGTTCAATGAAGGACGCTTATAAGGAGAAAGGCGATCCTACGCTGGCTTCAGTCCTTGAAGACAGGGATGTTCCACGGGCTTTTGCAACGCCGTCTTTCCACGGAATGACTGACCGAGTGGCAAAGATAGTGGCCGACCTAGACACCAAGTCAGTCCTGGAGAACATCCTTGAATACCAGACCTACCGTTTCCCCGACCATAAGGTAAACGGTGCATACCCTATCGCCAGTCTCAAAAAGTATTCAGAAGATGCGTTTACCTCTGTTTTCGAGGAGATAATGAATACGATGGTTCTGAATCATTTCAAGAAATCTAATTCGAGTGCCCCTTCATGGGGAACTAACAGTAATGCGGCCCAGTATTACGTTAATATAGTAGAGCTTCCGAAATGGAATACACATTATGGCGGTTCTCAGTTAGATTTAAATTATACAATTAATTCATATCCTACATCAGGCAAAATACCTCTTCCGTCATTCAATAATACGGACGTTAGCCCGGATAGCCCTATTTCATGGATTGCTTCATTCATTCAGTATGGTCTCAATAATCTAATCAAGACATCTAGTTATCTTTTCAAATTCTACGATCTCCTAAAATTATTTTTTGACGAAGGCTATGACCGACACGATTGCATGGGCTATGTCTGTGAACTAGATGGGGGATATATTTATCAAGATGAAATAGGACCAGAAGACGCAAAAGGGAGGTATTATTACAAGGAAGATGGCATTTATTTCTATAATTATGATAAATATCACCAGTTAGAGAAAGACTATTCACAGAAGATATCGCCGAATATGATTGTGATGAGGAATGGGCAATACAGTTTTTTATTCGGCAACGCACCTATCACTCGTTTGACCGTGGGACAATCATGTCTTTATTTTGCTGATTATGATACCATAGATAAGCTTCATAAGGATTCTTTGAAAAAGAAGGATAATAAGGTTATTTATTGCTATAATGTGCCTGGTAACGGGATGACTATCGGGGATGATACGATACCACCGTATACATATTCCTATACTGCATTTTTGGGTGGTACATCGCAGGCTCCATCTACCATCATCCGGGAATCGTCTGCCTTTATGTCCATTATAGGTTCATTCCCTTTATTGGATGACCATCTGGAATCGGAAGATCTGAAGAAAGAGTATGAAAAGTATTATTATATGGCTGATAATTATGTCATGCATACTCCAGCTGCCATTAAAATCAATCTTCCTGATTTAGAAGCTTCCGATATTCAGGAGTTTAAGTCAAAAGAGGAATATCGGGATTTCTTGCGGAAGAGGACCGAGAGTTCGGTTCTTCCATATATGGAAATGTGGAATCAATTCAATGATCTTGTTTTGAAGCTTGAGAAAGAATATCCTAAGAAGAAAGAGGAAGAGAAACCCAAGGTGAACAATGACGCGGCTGAAAAGATAAAGGACAACCTGAGGAATACCACGCCATACGACGACTCCATCGGCATCCTGACGGATTTCTACAGCTCTTTCTATTCCAATACGGAGACCGGCGGAAAACTGCAGGATAAATACATCAAAGAACTGTTAATGTCCAAGTACCCCATTCTTGCCTATCCTATCTTCCCGGAGCCTACTTACAAATACTTGAGGGAATTCTCGGAAGAATTCGTAATCCCGGGCATAGGCGACATCCCTATGGACAGCGTGAGCGTTTTCTCTACAAACCCTTCGTTCATAGAGTCCTATCTTGCAGGTCTCAATACCGAGATGGGCCGCGAACTTCTGTGGCGTGAGTATCCTACAGACCAGAGAGGTTCCTATTTCCGCAAGTTCTGGGATTCCGAGGTCAGTATGAAGGATATAGCAGATGACAACTTCTACGACATAACTCCCGTGCATACCTGGACAGGTGAACTGGGAACAAATATGAAGGAAGGGAAGGACAGCCTGCTGATATTCGCTGTCAAGGGGCGGCTTATGAAACTGTATCCTACGACACGCATATGCCTCTGGCCGGCAAAACTTGTATCCAAAAACAAAGTGGACTTTGACAAGACCGCCACTTTTGCCAACGGGAAGATACTGTCTCCCATTATGGAGTCTTTCCTTAACGAAGACGTTCTTATGGTCGGCTTCAAGATTGACCCGGCCACGGCGCTTGGCAACCCTGACAACAATAAATATGGCTATTTCCTCACTTTCATAGAAGATGTCGAGGACCTGGACTTCACGGTGGAAGAACCGGATGACCTCAGCCATCCTGACGCAAGCTTGATTGCAGATGCTCTCAAGAACGATCCTTCCTTCTATGGCAAGCATGTCTCACTTTTCATTAAATAAACCGGACAGATATGGCAAAAAAGACATATACAAGCCAACAGCAGCCAAGCCCTGCTTATACAAGTCAGAACCAGAAACCGACTTATACAAGCCAGAAGACAACGACATCTTCAGGTACTACGTCAGCATATACTTCCAGTCAGAAGCCGTCCTCTGCACAGACCAGCCAGCAGACCACTTCTGCAAGAAGGCCTAGTACCAGGGAAGTCGAATATAATAACCTGCTGTCCAAGATAGACAGCAACAAGAATATCTTGCTTTTCCCTCTCAGGCTGGAGACCCATTTCCGCGACGGTTGGTTCCCGGCTTACCCCGCAGCCGGAGAGAGTGTTCCTACCAGTGGAGCGACGGCTCGCAAAGAATATCGCAGGGAACTTTGCGTGAGAATATTCCCGGACGAGATTCTCTTGAATTACAACAGGAATAAACTCTCCAAACAAGAATATGACGATGGCCGTTTTTTCTGGATGCAGTGGTTCATAGCCAGCGGAAGTCCCAAGCGCGAGTACGAGGCCTGGGAGGTACTTTGCGGTAAATATCCCCTTGGACATGCCGCTTGGGTTGCCAGAATGACCAGAATCAAGGACCTTGACAAGTATCGCAGGCGCAAGACAGAAGACGGAGAAGATGGGATATTGTTCTACAGACGGCCATACGCTCGTCTTGCCTACGTAGACAATGCTTGCGACGCTATATACCAGAATTTATCCCAAATTATCCTTGACCATTCTCTGACAAAGGACTCTGAGACTGAGGAATACATAAACGAGAAGAACATTCGAGTTTATCTTGAGAAGATAAAGGATAATATGCACGACATTGACCGGGACCTTGTCTCCTGTGAGTATATTGTGGATTATCTGTATGACAAGATTGAGACCACGCTTAAGTACCTGTCCGACCGTCTGAAGTCATTCCGTGCGTTTTATGACAAGTTCCCCGGTCTGTATGCTGATAACCGCAGGCTCCTTGAGGTATGGGATATGGACTACACCATCCTCAAGACAATGCAGGCCGAAACCGATATGTTCAGATCCAAACTTCAGGGAAAGAGAATTGCCCTGGACAAACTGGTGCAGCGATATCTGGATGACCCCAAGAATGACGTGTTTGCAACAAAGGCCTATGACAAGGACGTAAAGCCTAAGGCTCCTTCAGTCTCTTTCCTGCCTGAGCGTTTTATGCTCATAGCGGAACCTATGGACAAAACCAAGCCTTTAATGAAAGCTTTCAGCAACAAGGTCAACAAAAAAATCAAGATTGTGCCGGATCCTGAGAGCCTGTCAAAGAATACAACCGTGACCGATATGGGATATCTGAACCTTGACAGGAACCTCAGATGGCTTACGGACTACCAGCAGGCTTATGCCGACGGAATGGCCATTTCATTGCCGTTGGATAAGAGCATCACCGCTTTCAGGTATATATATGTCCTGGGCATCTGTGAGCCAAAAGCCACAGACAAGAATGAGTTGGCTGAACTTTTAAATGGCCACAACTATTTTGGTGAAGGCCTGACTTTTATCAGGAGCGACAGTCCCACCAACATTGTTGACGGGGGCGCCAGGCCGGAAGTGATCACCAAGGAAGAGGAAATGCGTGCCAGATATGAGATAGAGGTTGAGGATATATGGAAAATTGAGGAAATATGGAAAGCTGGATCCAAGACCGATAGTTACGCCATGGCAGGTGACCTTGGAATCAGTTATGACAATTGTATGTCCAGAGTGGTCAATTATGGAAACAAGGAAGTCATTAAGCGGCAGACTGCATATAAGGCCTTATGGGACCGTATGTCAGGACAGATTCAAGGAAGCGGTAATCCGGAGTTCATCAGATTCCTGTCTTGGGTTGGCAGATTCCTTGTTTCTAATGTTAGTTCTACTGGTCCAATGCCTTTGTTAAGGGTCGGCAATGTACCTTATGGTTTCCTGCCAGTTACTGACCATGAGAGAGTAGTTTCATCGATAACGGGAGAGGGCGATCTTTTCTTGAGGCTTCTATATAACACTCTCTTAAGCCTTGGAAATGAATGGAAACGCCTCAGGGAAGAAAAAGTGGTCGCTGCGGAGCGCCTCGCCGGTGCAGAGGCCGAAAAGGACTACCTGAGTATGATGGGGCAGACCCCGCGCTCCGTAGAGGTATATGAGAGGGAGATGATAGATTCGCCTCTTCTTCCCAAACGGAGCGTGAGCGGAGCATCGGACGCCATAAAGTTCTTGGAAAACGGAAAGTTGTTCCGTCCCACGATGGTCGCGGATGCAGCCAAGGTATCAACGCTGAAATCATTCAAAACCTGTGTCAAGGACGCTCTTGAAGAAGCAGGGATTGCGGCTGACGCCGCCGATGCCGAAAAGCTTGTCTGCGAGTTCATGGACCTGTTTACTTACCGTCTGGATGCCTGGTTTACCGGAATGGCGTATCACCTGCATAGGAATCCGGAGATTATTTATTCTACCTCAGAGCCAAACTCAAGTGCGCTTGGTGCATATGGATGGGTGTTCAATCTGGTTGAAAACAGCAATGAATCTGGACAGAAAAAAGACAAGGGAGAGTTCATACTGGCTCCATCTGTCCAGCATGCACTTACGGCTGCAGTACTCAGGGCTGCCTATCTGAATACCCAGACGGACGAAGGAGACCCGCATATGTGCGTCAACCTGTCCTCAATGCGCGCACGCGCCGCTTTGAGAATGATAGATGGCATAAAGGAAGGCCTTTCTACCGGTGTCATACTTGGAGCGGACCTTGAGAGATATCTCCACGATGCACATAAATCCTTTAGTGGAGAAGAAGCGCAGGAGATGGACGAGTTCATATATCCTCTACGAAAGCTTTTCCCTGTAAGCGTAGACTTGGAGGCTCCTCTTAAAGACAATCATTTCCAGGCCGCCAACTACACAATGCAGGTAATAAACGGAGAGGCCCTGCTTAATACATTCCTTACCAAATGGAACTATTCAGGCAGGCTTTCCGACTGGCTGGAGAAGAATCGTACGAAATTGGAATGGTACAATACCCTCAAAGATGAAACCTCAATTCCTGTAGAGAAGAAACGCAAGATACTGTTCCTGCTAATAGAGCGGATGTATGACTCCTACGATGCCCTGAACGACCTGTTGCTTGCAGAAGGCGTGCACAGGTTGGTAATGGGCGACGGCGCATCGTTCGAGGCCATTTCCAAGTTTATGTCAAAGGCTTCCAACAATCTCCCGGATCCTGCAATCCTGGACACGCCGATGGAGTATTCTGCAGTGTCTCACAAGACTGGAGTAGCTTTCAATGTAACGGCAAGGGGCGAGGGTTATATGGGCAAGGCGGAGCCTGGACTCAATTCCTGGGTTCTTGAAAAGATAGGGGATATGAACAACATATTCTTTGACATTGCCTGGTACTCTGATGTTGACGCCAAACCAAAACTTTATTCAGAGACGCTGGCTAGCCTCTCCGTACAACCTTTGGAGTACCTCTACATTTCCGGTAACGAACACGCTTTCAAGACTTTGCTGGAGTATAGATGGAGAACAAAGAACGGCGTGTTGGGAGGAATTGTCAAAGTGCTTGACGGCAATCCTGCTGACAATGACACGGGAATCAAGACAGCGACGACACAGGCACCGTGCTTCTCCTTATATGAAGATTCCCTGCGTGTCGGATCCATACGCTCACTAGTGGGTATCTCCCGTCCAATGACAGTGTCAGACTGGGATCCCAAGGTGGTTTCTGATGTCGAGATTGCAGCCTGCCAGGATGCCAAGGATGTCCGTGACAGATATCTGACTCTGTATGCCTCCCTGAATTCCCTCAGGCGCGACCTGGATGACTTCCTGCAGGATTATGACGAATATGAGGGTCTTGACGACGATCATTTATTTAAAGCATTGGGATTGATGTCCGACTGTATGAAAACGTGCCTGTACGAAGCGGCAGTCCAATATCCTCAACACTTGTCACTGACAGGCGTGGACAAGATAACTATGCGCGTCGCCTATGACCAGATTCTTGAGATGCAGAAGGAATATGTCCTTCAGATGGAGAATGTAAGAGACATTCTTGCGCTCCGTCTTGAGAAAGCCGCTGAACAGGCTCCAGTATCTGGCCCGGAACCTTCTGTCGTCAGCTGCCAGAAGGCTGTAAAGGAACTTACACTGAGCTCCTTCTTGCTGATTCCTCTGTTCAAGCCATATAGCTCCATAGACTATGATTGGCGTACGCCATATAGTTCTGCTATCAGAAATGGCGTCAATTATTATGCAAACAACACTCATAACATTATTCAAAACTGGGAGGAGAATGCCGGAGCCGTCCATCCGGGAATGAAGTTATGGAATGAGATTGGAATGTTCCAGGAATTGTCTGATGTTACAGTTGACGAAACTCCTGTTATCCTCCAGAGACGTGCTAAGAATGATAATGCCAAATATTGGATGGGCGCGCCCTGTGAAGAGCAGTATATGAGCGATGCCGATTCCTTAGTGCTTTTTGGCAAGGAAAGGATGGACTTGCTTACCAGTCAAAGTATGTATGCCGGTATGGTATTCGATTCTTGGATAGAATTCGTCCCGTTTGCCAGCCATAAGGCAGGACTTGCGTTCCGTTGCAACCAGCCCGACGCAGAATCTCCACAGAGCATCCTGATGGTTGCATTTCCTGAGCTTGATGTCACGAAGACTTCGACCTGGGACCTGGATCACATACAGAACATTCTTGATTCCACTAGATTCCAGATTATGAACAGGGCAGTGGATCCTGATATGATTTACAACGATCCCAAACTGTCTCAGATATTCCCGCTCCTGTCAGACAATCTCCTAGACTCACTTGAAATAGGATTCCTTTATACTTCTTATGTGGCAAAGGATGAACTCAAGGCTAAAGCCCGTAAGGCTATTGAACTGGGTATCTTTGACTATATGCCCGGAGGAACAATTTTGAAAGAACTTCTTAATCCAGAAAAATACGTTTTATAATGGGAAACAGCAGTACACCTTATATCCCAAGTGGATCCAGCAGTATATCCTCCATCAAAGAACGTGGAGACTGGCCTTCGCAGTTGATCAAGAGGTATGAGCCCAGGGCCCGCAAGAAGGACTATGCCCAAGCGTTGTCGTTTGAAGCGCACGACCCTATGTGGATGCTTACGCGCCAGTGGCAGTTCGGCCGTTTCAAGGGTGACGACTGCGGATCGGCTATATCGGTACAGGCCGTTGTGACCAGCCGTACAAATGATATTTTATATCGTGGCCAGGACCCAGAGGAAGGATTCCTTGTCCTTGAGAATCCGGAGTTGGTAGAACCTCTTGTAGAGGGCTTCAAGTATAAGATGACCCTTTATGACAAAGTTGAGGCTGCCACTCATCTGATAAAGATGCTTCGCTCAGAGAATAAGTTTCCTCAGATTTTTGAAGCATTGAGAAAGAAATATCCTCTTGAATCTGATTCAAGTGCTGAGGACGATCCCATCCGTGAAATTGCAGATAATGTCAATGATAAGAAGAAACGCTTCCTTGCCGTATATGCCAACAGGTCTTTTGACGGAGAGAAAGCATACAGAAGCGGGTTATACGATGTCCTGCAAAAGTACAACGTCCCAGCTTCCAGAATAGTGGAGGAGTATCGATCCTGGTTTGCTGATAAATATCATGTTTACGGGTCAGAGAAGTCTTTCTGGAACCCGGAGAAACTCGCATACGTTTTCTCCCTGGGTGTGGGTGGTGACATTTACTCTGCTGAGAATTATTCTACAGGGCACATAGGTTGGTATACTTTTGACAAGGCTCCGGTACGAGGGCATAATATATACAGTAAACAGTATACTGAATTCTTCGGCTATCTTCCTGCCAAGGCAACATTCCCTGCCGCTCCGGCAAGAAGGCTGTGGGAGTATGAAAACCACCGCGTCCAGTTCGGCAACCTGAGCAATGACGACGTGTCCCAGCTGGCAAGCGCCGTAATGATGGAATATGTGGCTATGTACAGTAACGACTGGATGATGATACCTGTGCATACCAAGGCCGGGCGCCAGATAAGTGTCGATCACATTGTAGTGAACGACACTTTTGGAGATGTGCAGATGATTGGCCGTACTCCTGGGAGACACGACAACAAGGCTCCGGAAGTCCCGTTCACGGACAGGTGGGCGCTGTTTAGTAATGTGCGCTCGGACGCTTATGCGGCAAATGACAAAAAGGGAGATTTCAGGACCGTCGATGGCCTCTTCCTTCCTGCAAGTCTGCTCCGTGTGAGCGAAAGCGAACCCATTGAAGAGGTTCAGTTCCTGAGGGACGAGATGGCCAATATGGTATGGGGCGTTGAAAAGCGCATTGACGATGAATGCGGCGGCTCCCTGGATGGTAAGACTATGTCAGACAAAGTCCTGACCGCGGTTGATTCACAGAACGGCCCGGAGGTGAAGGGCGAAGAGAATGCGGAGTTCAAATACCTTATCCAGAACCGCGTTCCCGTGAACTGGATTCCTTTCATACCTCTTCCGGAATCCGGAGCAATGGGAAGGGAAATCCGCTTTCGCCGCGGAAGGATGCCTATATATATCAATGACGGCTCCAAGAAACCTTTCAAATGGGTCCGTCCGTCCACATCCGTCCTTGCTGTGAAGAGGGACAAGGAAGGCAAGGTGATTCCGTTCTATCTGAATGAAGAGGAGATCCAGGGATACGGAACCAAGGTAACGCTGACAAACCAGCAGACCCGTTGGTTGAACGGTGCCACTTTTACCTGGCGCGGATTTGCCAAGAAGATATCCGGATATCAGGCAAACAGCGGCCTTATGTTCGACGAACTCCGGCAGATCCAGAAACAGTCCGCCAGAGAGGACAAGGAGCAAATAGCCGAAGAGCTTAAGAAGGCAGAAGAATGACAATGGGCATCCACATATGGAGCGCCGCACCAAGGCTCAGGTTGAATCCCCAATTGGAATTTCAGCCTGAGTTCTTTGAGGTGGTCTGTATGGCCCTTTCCGCCCTTATGTGGCGCAAGCTTAACGGCCCCATCAAGTTCTATGCGGATACTCCGACATATAATTGGTTCAAGGGGAACGACCTTCTGGACTTATGGGATGGGGGAGTGGACAATACAACCCTGGATCAGATTCCTGAATCAGTAAACCAGACAATATTCTGGGCTGGATCCAAGTTGTATGCATTGCGGGCGGAACCAGCCCCTGTGGCTATGGTCGATACGGATATCATCATTTGGAAAGCTCTTGGCCAAAAGATGCGCGGACCATTGACGGTACTGCATCGGGAAGATTTGATTGACTGCTACCTGCCCAAGGAATACCTTAAAATCCGTCCTGGGTATAAGTTCGACCCGGAATGGAGCTGGAGGGTCCGTCCTTGCAACACTGCCTTCGCTTTCTTCAGGGACCAGGAATTCAAAGATTCATACACACGTAGCGCCATAGACTTTATGACGGGCAATGACGAGTATCCTATGGAGATGGTATCCCAGATGGTGTTTGCAGAGCAGCGGCTCCTGGCAATGGAAGCCAATAAATACGGCCTCAAGATAAATACCCTGGTAGATGATCCTTATCAGTCTGACAATGACATCTTTACCCATCTGTGGGGGGCCAAGAACATAGCGAGGCGAGACCCTGACCAATGTGATTCCCTTGTCAGGGCAATGATGAACAAGATCAAGGAACTTGACCCCAAGATTTACGAAAAACTCCAGCACGTATGACACCTGCCGGAGTTTTTTTGTAACTTCGTCCTGGATATGGAAAGGGAAGACCAGATACGCAGGATTACACTGATAGGGAGCGCGGGAAACGTGCTCCTTGTCATTGTAAAGTTCATTGCCGGCGTGGCAGGGCGCAGTTCGGCGATGATCGCGGATGCCGTGCACTCGCTTTCGGACCTTCTTACTGACTTCATTGTTCTGCTGTTCGTGGGGATAAGCGCGCGGCCGCAGGACGCTTCCCACGATTACGGTCACGGGAAGTTTGAGACCCTGGCATCCCTTATGGTAAGCATTGCGCTTATTGGTGCAGCCATCGGCATAATAGTGTCTGGTGCAAGCAAGTTTGCCGCCTGGCTTGGCGGTGCGGATTTGCAGAGCCCCGGCAAACTGGCTCTTTGGGTGGCAGTCATATCCATATTGGTCAAGGAACTGATGTACCAGTTTACGGCACGCAAAGGCCGCGAACTGGAATCGCAGGCCCTTGTGGCCAATGCGTGGCACCACCGCAGCGATGCGCTTTCTTCAATTGGCGCAGCCATTGGAATTGCGGGAGCCGTGCTTATTGGGGGGCGCTGGACCGTCCTGGATCCGCTGGCGTCAATAGTGGTTGGAGCAATGCTCATTGCCGTGGCCCTGAAGATAATGAGGCCGAGCCTTGGGGAACTCACCGACGAATCGCTCACCGATGCCCAGGAAGCGGAAATTGTGGATATCATTTCCTCTTTTCCGGAAGTGTCCGAGCCGCATAACCTGCGTACGCGCCGGATAGGCAACAAAGTTGCCATTGAGGCGCATATCAGGCTGGACGGCGAGATGACGCTCAATACCGTCCATCAAATCACGTCAGAAATAGAGCGGAAACTCAAGGACCGTTTTGGGGCTGACACCATAGTCACCCTGCATATGGAGCCCGTCAAAACCCCAAAGAATCTTTAAAATTATTGCAATGTAAAAGGTTGCATTTTCAAATTTATTTAATTAAATTTGATAGTCTAACCTTTTTACCATGGGAGCATTCGAGAACTTAGCCGACAAGATGGTCTTCTTGTTGGAAAAAACCAGGGACACTCTTCTCCGGGATCTTGAGAAGGAGTTCTCCGGTTTAAGAAAAGCGCTGGAGCAGTTGCAGAAGGACACCAAGGGGTCCCCTTCCAGTTTCGAGGACGGAGTCAAGTCCACCAAACAGCTGTTTTCCAGCTGCGAACAAGTCATAAAATCTGTTTTCGCCCAAGTTGGCCTTGACATAAGCCAATGCCAGAGCACGGAAGATTTCATGAATCTTCTGGGCCAGCCTCTGGACCTTGTGGACAACCTTGCCAATAATATTGAAAAGCTCTCCGGTGAAGGAAAGGATGGACCCGATTATGCTGCCATACTGGAATCTGCTTTCAATACCCTCAAGGGCCTCTTCCAAATGGTCAAGGATTTCCAGAACGTGGAGATCAGCAAAATAGAAAAAGAACTCCAGCAGTGCCTTGGAGACGCCTATGAGAAGTTCAGCCTCAAAGACTTGGCAATGTCCCTGCTGGAGTACATCTTCATTACCATACTCCGCAACGGCAGGGAAGTCTTCAACGACGAAATCAAGTACGTAAAGCTCCAGGCCAATTCCCTGTACAATTCCATCCAGGGCACCGTAGCCGATGTCAAGGGCAAGGTTCAGGACGGAATCAGTGATTTCCTGAAACAAGTGGAGAATGACGCCAGCAAGGCGCAGAATATGGCCCGTACTCTCTTCAAGGAGACAGTACAGGATATGGAAGACGTTTACAACTCTGTTGCAAGCGATCTCCGTAAAGAGATTGACCAGGCACTCAGCAGCCAGGCAGTCCAAGACATCCAGGATGCATTTGAGAAGGTCTCCTCCGTCCTTTCCAAGATGTACGCCATCCTGGACTTCCTTGGAATAGTGGGCAAGAAGACTGTGGAGATCAAGCTCCCTGAATCTTTCATAAACAAACTGAACGCTGCGGTTGGCGAGGTGTCCAAGGTGATAGGAGATGCAGCGGGACAGATATCCGGATTTGTCAGTGACTTGACTGAAAGTGCCAATGGTGCCGTCAATTATGCTGTAGGCTCTGTCAACGCACTTACAGGCGAGGCACGTAAGAAGGTTGAGGACACTGCCGCCAAGATAGACGGCCTCACAGGCACCTCCCTTGCAAGCCTTGACATCACAGCGGACCTGGTGGACCTTCCTGCGGTCAACATCCCGGACTTCTCCAAAGATATAGCTTCCATAGGCCAGTCTATGCAGGATTCTATGAAGCAGTATGGCGGGGGAGCCATCAATTATCTCAAGGGCCTTTCTTTCCCTATCAACATTACCACTTTCAAGTGGGACAAGATAGAGAAGATGCTCTCCGAGCCCCAGACTTATTTCAAAGAGCAGTATCCGGTTGACAGCATAGAGGATGCTGAGAACATCGCCTCCAAGGTCATAGAGATTTCAAGGCTGTTCAATCCTCTCATACCGGATTTCAAATCCATACGCAGCCTCCTGGAATCCCTCCTCAGGGAGATTGGCGAGCAGGTTCTTTCAGCAACCAAGGAAATACGGAGCGAGCTATGGGAGCAGATCAAGCCTCTTATGACAATGATCCGCAAGGTGATTGACATACTGGAAGAGATGTACGAAACCCTCAAGCACGAGGCGCACACCATAATCCAGGAGATCCGCAGGACGGTCATCGAGGAAATCATCAACCCTGTCTCTGACGCTGCCTCCAATCTGTCTGACGACGCCCGTGACTTTGTAAAGAGCGTCAAGGATAAGATTAATTCCATAACGGTTCCTAAGAACGTAAACGAGGTTTACGAGAATATCATAAAGCCTTCGCTCCTGGAGGCCATAAAGAAATCCACGGCCCCTGATCCGGAAAAGGTTGCAGAGAAGCTCAAGTCAGTCTCCGTTGATTCCTTCACTGCCTGGGGTTCAGGCATTTCCACGCATCTCTCCAAGTTCTTCAGCGAGAAAGAATGGAAAGACAGGCTTGAGGGTACCATTTCCGCACTCGAGACAACCTTTGCAGGGGATGTCAATGCAGTAAGGAGTTTCCTTAGCCCTTCTTCCCTTGACGACCTGGCTTCGATGGGCAGCAGGGCGTCCGAGCTCAAGGACCAGCTTGACATAAATCAATACATCAAGGTCATTTCCGAAGCCTTTGAAGGGGTGTCAGTGCCCAATCCGGAACTCTATTACGAAGGCTTCAAGCAGTGCGTTTCCTCCATTCTTTCCGAAGCCCAGAAGCAAGGTGCCAAATTCAAGGAGGACCAGGTCAAGACCTTTGTCGCCGATGTGGCATCCGGAATGTGGGAGAAGATCCGGAACAAGGTCATCAACCCCATTATCAAGGAGGTCAAGAAGCAGATAGTCAATACTGTCCGTACTGTAATCAAGAATGCGATCAAGCAGATCATAGACCAGCTTCCTTCATTCAAGGACCTCAAGACACTGAGCGTGAGCGGGAGCAATGGTTCCTCTGCCGCTCCTTCCGTCAAAGTTTACTCATCAGAAGCCAAAGACCGCATCAAAGGTACCGGTACGCTTGGAGAGCACGTAAAGGCTCAAAGCAAGGGCCCTGCTTCAACTAACGCGGCTCCTCCCAAGTTGACAACTGATGAGGGAAGCAGCTTCAGCGTCGATATTGGCAGCGATTGGATTGAGCCCACTAAGAAGATTGCGCTTGCAACTATAGATTTCAGCACTTCAGATCTCAGCTATTCCGCTGTGATCAAGTTTGTGGTGGCTTTGTATAAGGCCATTCCAGAGTCCGCCAAGGAGTGGATCAGCGACATTCTTCCTTCTATGCCGGAGGACGAAACCATACAGGAATTCTGCAGTTTTGTCAAAGGTATGGATTACAAGGCGGACCTTGACGAATCCTTTGCCATACTCACCGTCCTGGACGCCAAGTCCGACGACCCGGAAAAGGACAAAGGCGCAACCAATGAAAAGCCCAGGCCGGATGAAAAAGACAAGGGCGGAACCAAGTTCAAGGCATCGGCGCTTCTGCAGCTGGTAGTATTTGCCGGCGAAGTGCCTGAGGAGCCAAAAGAGCCAAAAGAGCCAAAAGAGGGGAAAGAGCCTAAAGAGCAGCAAAATCAGCAAGCCGCGCCCCTGGCGAATGGACAAAGTCAGTTCCAGCTGTGGGCGCAGGACAACCCATTTCCGAGTGAGTATCTGACAGAAGATGAGGCGGAGAAAGAAAAGAATAAGGATAAGGACAAGGACAAGGAGGAGAAGGAACCCGAACCTGCGCTGTACTGTATGCTTATTGTCAAGGGTAACGTTGGATTGACTTTCAACATTGGAAGCAATCACGTTATGAGCCTCAGCGTTGACGGAGGCGTAGGCGGCGGCAAAGTGGAAAAAGTGGATGAGGAAACATCCAAGAAGCTCCAGAAGGGAATAGGCTTCTATATCACCAAGGGCTGGGATTTCAACGGCGTAACCAACTGGGACGCCCTCAACGCTATGTTCCTATTTGAGTTCAAGCGCAAATTCGTAGGGCAGAAACCGGCAGAGGGGCAGAAACCCGCACAAGGAGGAGATAAAAACAAAGATAAAGATAAGGATAAAGATAAAGAGAAGAAAAAGAAGGAGAAGAACCTCAATACCCTTAAGGTGTTCGACACCAAGTACCTGTCAATGGAGATAGGGAACTATCCGCAGCTTTTCTATCTTGGCTATGCGGCCAAATATCCGGGCATACTGAAGGAAGAGTTTGGCATTGAGGAGGAAGAAAAGAAGGATAAAGGTGACGGAAAGGGACAAGGACAGACCCAGGGACAGGGACAAGCCCCCCAGCAGTCTCAGCAACAGCCCCAGCAGCAGTCCCAGTCCCAATCACAAGGCCAGGCTCCAGGCAGTGAAAAGGGACCCGGAGAAGGCCAGAAAAAGCCGGCGGGGAACAGCCTGCAGGTAGGCTACATAGGCGCCGTGCAAGACGCCTCCATCAGCCTCCATCTCCAGGATGTCGCGTTCGTAAAGGAAGTCCTCAAGGACGATGTCGCCCTTAACTTTGACACCTATCTGTGGTACGATTACCAAAAGGGCTTCGACTTTGGCGGGGACGTATCCCTTCATATGGATTTCGACCTCAATCACAAGAAACTGGGCCCTGTGACAATTGACACCTTCAGCCTTGACGCCGGTTCTTTGAAAGACCAGAAAGGCAAGCTTGGCCTGGTTGTGGGCACCACGTTCCAACTTGAGATGAGCCCTGCCCTTGTGGTTGCTGTCGAGGATCTTGGCGTGGGCCTGGTACTGAAATATAAGGATGAGGAAGGCAATTTTGGCGACTTTGACCTTGATGGCAGCATAAAGTATCCTTCCGGCTTTGGAATAACAGTGGACGCTTCTGCCGTCAAGGGAGGCGGCTTCATATCCATCGACCAGCAGACAGGGGAGTTCTTTGGAGTCCTTGACCTGAACATCATCAATAAGATTGGCGTGGGCGGATTCCTTCTCTGTGACCCCGGAACGGCCAAAGGCCACGAATTCAGCCTTGTAGTCTTGCTGAGCGCCCGCTTCAACCCGGGTGTCCCCCTGGGAATGGGATTCTCCCTCACAGCAGTGGGAGGCACCTTGGGCCTTAACCGCGAGCTGAGCCGTGACGCAATCCAGAACGGCGTCCGAACCGGCAGTCTGGACCAGGTGTTCTTTGTGTCAAACATCAAGGATCATCTCTCGGAGATGAAGTCCAACGTGCTGACATATTTCCCTGTAAAGAAAGGCCAGTTCTTCTTTGGTATCCTTGGTGAGATTACCTTCGAGCCAATTGTCAAGTGCGACTTCGGCCTTCTCATCCAGCTTCCTAAACCTACGGAATTCATCATTGTAGGCGCCCTCAAGGTTAACGCCGCAGAAGGCCTGGTACGCATAAACGTATTCTTTGCCGGAGGAATCAACTTCGAAGAGGGTATGTGGTTTGACGCATCCATAGTTGACTCCCAGATCGTGGGCATCTCACTCTCCGGAGATATGGCCTTCAGGCTCAACTGGGGCGGCCAGAAGGGTTTCCTCCTTTCAATTGGAGGATTCCATCCTGCATACAAGCCGGAAGAGGGCCTGCACGTGGGCAGTATGAAACGTCTGGCAATGAAGCTGGACTACAGCATCCTTAAGATCTCCTTTGAGTCCTATCTTGCCGTAACGTCAAATTCCTTCCAGATTGGCGCCAGGTTCGACCTTAAGATTGGTTGGGACAAGTTTGGAATCACCGGATACGCCAGCTTTGACGCCCTGTTCCAGTTCGACCCGTTCCTGTTTATGTTCAACGTGAGCGCTGGCGTTGGCGTCAAATGCGGAGACTGGACCCTCCTTTCCATAGACCTTGCGCTGGATGTACAGGGTCCTGCCCCTTGGATCGTTTCCGGATTTGCAAAGTTCTCATTCCTGCTTATCCCGGTAGAGGTCAGCTTTACCAAATCCTGGGGTGAGAGCGCGCCGGAGCTGCCTTCAAAGACAGTGGAAGTGTTCCCTCTGCTTGTTGACGAGTGGGAGAAGGACAACAACTGGAGCGTGGACAATGGAGACATAGCAGGCAACTCAATGGTTGTCCTGTTTGGACACGAGTCGTCTTCTTTGGTACTGCAGCCGGACGGATCGCTTACTTTCAACCAGTCTGCAATTCCTTTCTACACTCAGAACAAGCTCGATAAGATGGATCTGTGCAACGATGCCGTTCCATCCGATTACGATTCCCTCAAGCTGTCTGTGCTCAATGGGCAGGTTTTGGAGAAGGCAGCCCTGGAGCAGAATGATTTTGCACCAGCCCTCTACAAGAAAATGTCCATCAAGGAAAAGCTGGACAGCGAATCCTACGTGAAGTACAATTCAGGATTCACCCTCAACGAGAAGGATAAGCTTCAAAGCAAAGGCAATGAAACCGTTCTCAAGCGTTCCATCCAGTACGAAGCCGTTCCATTGGGATCCGCATCGTCCGCAAGTGTTAGTTCCAAGGGCTTAGAAGCAACTTCTAATGATCACCGCAACAGGGCTTCGTTTGACAGATATGTCGCCGCTATGGAACAAAGGCTGGACGGCGTTAAGATCAGCCGTGAAGATGAAGAGCCCGGCTCCAATGTCAGGGAACCCAAGGTTGGTGACGTCTATCGGGGCAAGGTGAAAACCATCTGTGAATACGGTGCATTCTTGGATATGATTCCTGGCATCGAAACACTGCTTCACATTAATGATATTAGCTGGGAAAAGATAAGTAAGGTGGAGGATGTCCTTAAGGTAGGACAGGAAGTAGAAGTAAAGATTATCGATATCGTTCCCGGGAGCGGTAGGATCGATGTTTCAAGGAGAGCCCTCCTTGAGAAGCCTGTTAATAATCCCACTGGAACCAGATCGAGAAATGACCAGGAATCAGGCAGGCGCAGGAGCGGTGAAAGAGGTTCTTCTAATTCTTCTGGCAGGAATGATTCTGAAGTGGAGAAGCCTCCTGTTACCATCGACAAAGATCTTGTCGTAGGCAACATCTATCACGGTAAGGTCTCTTCAGTCGTGCCATTTGGCGCTTTCGTGGAGATCCTTCCCGGCAAGGAAGGCTTGCTTCACATTACTGAGGTTTCCTGGGAGAGGGTGGAAACAGTTGAAGGCATTTTAAGCGTTGGCCAGGAACTGGACGTTAAACTTGTCGATATTGATTCCCAGACAGGGAAATTAAAGCTCTCGTTGAGGCAGCTTCAAGAAAAGCCAGAACCTGAAAAACCTAAGCCGGAGAAGCCGGAGCGGATGAAGGCTTTGACCAATATATAAAGAAATGACATTTGTAAGCCATGAAAGTTGTTCATATACTGCCTAATTTAAGGAAAGGACTCTCCAGAAATATTACATCAGGAGTCAAGGACGCAGATGGCCTGCGTGCTGGATTCAATGTCAGTGTCCAGATGGAGGGCCACAAGCCAGGCACAGACAGCGTTGCCCAGAAATCTCTGGACCACGAGTTTTTCCTGGCAGGTCCAGTGGATGTAAGGAGCATTAACGCAAAGGCGATAAGCCAGGTTGTTCCTGCGGAGAAGTCCTTTGGGTTCAGTAACGGCTATATGCCATATATAGAGTTCCTGGATGAGGATCTGCCGTGGAGATATACTCCGCTGCCGTCATCGGACAAGCTTGTCCCCTGGCTTCTACTGATTGCCTGCAAGAATGGCGAATTCACGGTCAATCAGAAGCAAGAAGGGGTGAAGAGCGTTACCGTGAATTTGGAAGGAGTAGAAGGCGTGGAACTGTCATCATTCTATCCGGATCCGGCCAAATTCCATACGCTGGCTCACGTCCAGATCACCACCCCTGAAGGTAAGGATCCTTTACAGCACATAAAGGATAATCCGGACGACGGAGTTTCAAGGCTCTTCTGCAGCCGTGCGCTTGTTCCCCAGACAAAATATACCCTCTTCCTGGTCCCTGCGTTCGAGCTTGGCCGCCTGGCAGGCCTGAAAGCGGATTTTTCCGGGAACGTGGGCGTTGAAAAACTTTCCTGGAGCCCCGGCCAGATTACAAATGAATTCCCGGTTTACTACCAATGGTCATTCACTACCGGTGGAGAGACCTTTATGAAACTTGCAAGGAAACAGAAATTCTTGACTGAAGAGGAATTCGCCGGCCTTTCCCCTGGTCTCAAGACTGACATCAGTGACACGGGTCTCAAGAGATACCGCACGCTTCAGCCCCCCGTGGATGATTCAGAACCCATAGATATCCCTGCGGCACTTGTCAAGAAAGGTTTCTCTGAATCTCAGCTGCAAGAGGAAGACGCCCGTATGGAGCAGGAACTTAAGGAAGACCTTCTCCTCAAGAGCCCCGTATTCAGCGACAACTCATCTGTGGGAGAGGTATATGAAGACCCTTGGATTGTGCCTCCCGTTTACGGTGCGCGCCATATTATGGCGGGCCATGAGAAACTGAATGATGACAAATCCTTCCTTAAGGACCTGAACCTCAAATTCCGCAACAGGGCTGCTGCAGGAATGGGAGCAAATGTAGTTAAGCGTAACCAGGAGATGTTTATGAACAGGGCCTGGGGCGTAATAGAAGACGTCAACGCCCTTAACCAGCGCATAAGGGAGTTCTACCAGGTGCTCAAGACCAATGATGCGTCAGAAGAGAAGATAACCGCCCTGCGCCAATACAAATTCCGGCCTCACGCCTGGGGACTCCAGGCCGATGCCGCCATAAGGGTGGCCAATGCCCAGAGCTCCGCCAGCGTCAATGCCGTTGACCTGGCGCTGGACGCTACTGACGATTCCGGCCGCGCCCTCAACGTGATGACCACTTCGATGGGACCCTACACCAGAACCGGCGGCATCAGCGTGCAGGAACTGAGAGATCTTACCACCCCGGACCTTTGGAAGAATTCCGCATCAGGCATTATTCCCAGGGAGGAACCTTTCAGATATGTATCAGGTCAGGAAGATTTCTTTGTAAGAAACACTGATTATTCTTTCCTGCGGAATCTTTTCACTGTCCTCCATCCAAAAGTTTCTTTCTCCGTGCAGAATAACAGCCCCAAGGTGGAGATCAATAAACAGGAGCACGATGCGTATTTCTCATTTGAAAGGACATCTGCTATAGATGATTCCTTCCTCTTAGTCTTATTGAGTTCTACCTGTACGATCCATAATTCCGGCGATGTTTTCAAGTGGCTTGACGATACCGATCTGTTTTCCTATCCGAACGGTCTTCATAACTGGTCTCTCAGAGTCTTGGACAATACTCTGGCTGAAGCAAAGAGGGAATACGATAAAGTATGGAGTGGAAAAGAAAATCCAAATTACGATAAATTAATTTCACACCTGCAACCATTATTGAGCACTTCTGCTTTGTTGCCTCTTATTTACAATGGAATCTGCCTCCCGGTGGTATTTAAATGTGTTAGCCCAAATAATACATACGGCACAATTGGTGGGATGAAAATTCGGCTTACGGCTTCGTTTGACTACGGACTGGTAATGCATAAGAACCGGTATGAGGAGCTATTTGGAAAATCCTGTCCCAATGGAGTGGCCATCAAGTATTATGTCTGGGCCGGACGTGTTAATAGAGAGGTTACCAAATACAATGAACATTATCTGTATTTTATTCCTTCAGATAAGATGCGGGATTTGGCTGGTGCCAGTGACTGTTCGGTCTATTATTTGACCAACGATAATAAAGGCAAAGAAGTAACCATCAAGTTAAAGCCTAGTGATAATGGTACTGACCTGTTCGAACCGGACGAGGATAAGAAATATGGGAATCCGTTTTGGCTGGGAAATGTTGGAATCAAGCGATCAAAAAAGACCTTGCTGCCTCAAGACAGAATGAGTGGTTCGGGTAAAAGCAAGAATTTTCTAAAGTTTAGGAACAACTTTTTGAATGAGTTGGTCAATAACTGGCCGGAAGATCTCAAAGGGACAAGATATCTGTTGGTACATAAGGAAAAAGTCGGAGCGTCCAAGATCGCGCACTGTGAATTGGTCATCAAAAAGAACAAATATTACCTTTATTACAAAAACGGCAACCTTTACCTGAACAGGGTATGCTCTTCTACTGGGAAGAGTTGTATTTACCTGTCAAGTATAGATTTGTTCCAGACCGAAGGAGATAAGGTTAAAGTTGATATTGATGCAATTCACAAGCTTCTTGTTTCCGCACATCAGAACCTCCAGTGGTTCTCCCAGAACATCTGGAGGCCGAACTACATATATTCTGCAAGTGAATATTATAAGAATGCCAAAGTTATTACCGCTGATGAGCTGGCGCATACCAACGCGGGGAAATTGATAGAAGAGATGTTGGCGGCCTATTCAAAAGCTATGACTCAGGTAACAGGACTGCATAACATAGCTATGACGGATCCTGAGCTCAAGAAGGCGCTCGAGGGAGAAAAGACGGTCAGCAACATTGACACGGAAAGCAAGGCCCCTGTTGTGGATGCCGATGAGATTAACAGGAAACGCCTCGTGGAACTGGCAAATGAATTCGCAGAGAAGGGCATTACCCTTGACCTGATGGAATCCAACTTTGACGGCAAGTATCCTGTGATGGCAGCCCCTATTTTCCCGGACCCCACATCGTTCTACCTCAGGGAAATATCGGAGAAATTCATCCTTCCTTCCGTAGAAGAGCTTAAGATGAATTCCATTTCCTGCTTCCAGAGCAATCCTGCTTTTGAGGAAGCCTTCCTGGCCGGAATGAACACGGAGATGGGACGGGAACTGCTCTGGCGCGAGTATCCTACGGACGAGCGCGGATCATATTTCCGCAAGTTCTGGGATCAGGTGACCATTCCGGAAGATTTTGGCAAGGGCTATTTTGACATCAAATATATGCATAACTGGAAGGACCGCCTTGGCGAGAACCACGAACCGGGCAAGGGCCGTATGCTGGTGTTCGTTGTCAAATCAGAATTGATGACCCTTTACCCGCAGACTTCAATATGCCTTGCGCAGTTGAAGTCAAATCAGGGGAGGAACGAACTGGAAAGCACCCTTTCTCCCGCAATGACAGGATGGCTGTCCAATGATACCTTTATGGCCGGTTTCTATCCCGGCGAGCTTAAAACTACCAAGGGGGTTTATCTGACATTTGTTGAAACGGACAAATCGCAACGGTTCAAGCGGGAAGGACCGGGCGGCAGTGAAAATGTCCTCAGCAGCCAATTTGCCACCGAAAGGGCGGATTTCGGTTCTGTATGGGGAGCAGAAGTAGAACCATCAATGTTGAGCCTATAAATCTATTACGCTATGTATAACAATCAGGATATATTAAAGAAACACACTGCGCTGGCAATGAGCAGGAAGGATGTGGATACCTCCCTGATATTGTTTCCCGTACGACTAGAGACGCGCTTTGTAGACAAGTATAGCGTAGAAGATGTATATGAGCCGGATAAAGCCCTGTATGCATTCCAACAGCTTTGGCATTATGTCTCGATGTTCGAGGAGGATAATGATTCTCAAAGGCTGAGTAGGGCCCGTACTGCTATGGAAACTATCGAGAGTCTGGATTCAGTCTATAGGGAAGACAGGCGAAGACTCCTCAACATTGCCCAGAAAATACTTGATGCCACTAATCCGCAAGGTGAGCTGCGGATGATCTGGAACCGCATCCTTGCACATATTCCCAGACTGTCAACGCTTGATGTGGTATCGGACAATGAAGCCACTGAATACCTGAGAAGGCTTCAAGTGACCAGTCACGCCATTAAGAGGATGGCTTCATTTTCCGGTTTTGGAGGTAAGACTGCGACGCGTTACAGGGTGGCGAAGGAAAGGATGAAGGAATGTCTTCAAGTCATAGAAAAGCTGCTTCCTGCCAATGAAGAAGACTCTATAGTGAACAAGTTCTCCATAATAACCAAGAAACAGTACCTGAAATACTTGGATGCCACGTCCTTCTTCAAAATCAACGTTGCCTGTTTCGGACGCACTTTCAGTGATCTCTGCCCTGCTAATGAGACTTACGTTCCATCGCAGAGGAGTTATACAGACCCTCTGCTCACTGCCTTGAACAAGCAGTTTGAACAATACAATGTTTACAGGGAAAGGTATTTTGGATTTTTACCTGGAACCGCCAGGGTTGAATACAAGAACCGCAGGCTGTCCCTCAGGGACAAGATGCGGTCAAAGATAGGGGAATATAACCGCTATACCCGTTTTGCGGAGCTTATGATAATGTGGCGCCTGCGTATGGTGACGGGTCTCAAGAGGGATGAAGCCACGACAGTCCGCGTGGAAAAGTGGCGCCAGATAGCAGACAACACCATCTTCAGCTTCCACGAAGAAAGAGAGTGGCTCATTTCCGTCCTTGGAACCTATAACAGATACAAGGAGAAGAATGATCTCCAGAATAAGATTTCAAAAGATAGGCTGAACCGCCATACAAAGGTGATCCGCAACAGGAAGCTTTGCTACCGGAAGCAGATGAAGTGCCTTCTTGTAAGGATCTACCCTGACCAGATAGCCATAACCCAGGCATTAAGGCCAATAACACTTCAGGAGTCCCAGCATACGCAGGAATTCTGGATCAGGTTTTTTATGGCAGGGGATGACGGTTTGGTAAAGAAGTCAGCCTGGGAGGCCCTGTGTTCGCTTTATACGCCTCCGCGCGCAGCATATCTGGCCAAGGCTGTCCTTCCTGCCCAGGACAAGCTCAGCAAGCTCAAATCCAACATTGAAACCCTTACAAAGAAAGGCCTCAGCTATGAAAAGCTTGGAGATAATGACAAAAAGGAATACCTGCTCCCTTATTTAAACAATTTTACGGGCAATTCAGACCAGGTTTTCTCTGTTCCTGTCACAGAATTGCTTCCGGACAGGTTTGTCCTGCAGGCCAACCTTGACAACGGCCAGAAGAAAGGAGAATACATTGTCCAATACGGTCACCTTATCCCCAGGACTTTGCAGGTGGGAATGGACCTGAACAATCAACCCCTTTTGAGAAGTGACGGCTCATTCACCGGCAACCTGCGCTGGATGACAGACTATAGGGAGGCGGAGAAAATGGGAATGGCAATAACGCTGCCCTTGGATTCATATTGTAAGAAGGGCTCACGCACTTTCCATTTCAATTCCATCTATGTGATGGGAATGAAAGAACTGTCTTTGTCTAACGATGCTGACAGTATGTTGTCGTCTGATATGTTAAAGACACTCTTTAATACTCACCTCTACAGCCAGGAAGGATTGGATCTGCTAAAAATAGGTACTCCTACAAATATCCTGTCAGATGAGGATCTGAAGTTGTCTGAGAAAGACAGTGAGTACGATACTGGAAAGGATGCATTGGCAAACGAGTTCTATGAGAAGATCATCACGCCTCTGTCCAATCCTGGAGGAATCAATGCGACCCGGGCGGAAGGCGACGCATCTATCATTTCCAGTCTCTTTGGGCTCAACCAGCTCAATCCCGCGGACAATCCATTCTGCAGCGTACTTGGAAAGGATAACATTGAGGTGAAGAAAGAGAATGTGGTAAAGGAAGCGTTCCTCAATACCCTTTCCGGCGTACATCCCATCCTGAACCACATCCTGAACAGCTACAGGCTTAATAATTATTTCCTTAAGAATGTCTCTCCGCTGGGAGTGTATCCTTCGTTGCGTATTGGAAGCCAGCCTTACGGCATTGTCCCGGTATGTGATTTCAAGAACCTGCAATTTGGCGTGTCAGACCCTCTGCTTACCCTTAAGAGGATACTCCTGCTGTTGACCGACAGGTGGAACGAGCTTTCTGAAACAAGCGTGATTTCAGAAACCAATATGAACAAGGGCCAGAGGCGCTCTACAGAGGAGAGTTACCTGAAGGCCATCAGCGCCACGCCTATTTCCACATCATTCTATGACAGGGTGCAGGTCAAGGACTCCGATATCCTTACGCCTGAGTATTTCAAAGGAAAGAGATATGACTTGAAGCCTTTCGACGAGGTTTACGTGAAGTTGAGACGTTCCCATCCTACGCTGGACAAGAAGAAGTTGAAGAGCCAGTACCTTCCTTCTTTCGGCAACATCCCTCTGACGGATGATTTCCTGACCAAGCATAAAGACAAGTTTACCTGGGGAACACTCAAGGCCAGCATCAAGAAGCAAGTTGACAGCAAGTTGGGCGCCGGCACCGTTTCTGACGAGGAACTAGAGAGGCTTATCACAGCTACCTTCGACCTGTTCAATTACAGGCTCGATGCCTGGATGACCGGACTGCTCAATCACCGTATGATGCAGAGGATCAACTCAAGGGGCACGCACAAGATTTCCATAGGCGCGTACGGCTGGGTGTTCAATCTGTGGGAAGACAAGAAGGAACCGGTATCGGAAGAGTTCGTATTGGCCCCATCCATCAATCACGCCATTACTGCGGCCGTGCTCCGAAGCAGTTTCAACCGTGCGGCAGAGGGCGAGAGGAAAGACTACAGCCTCAGCGTAAATATGTCTTCCTCAAGGGTTCGCCAGGCGCTTAGGATAATTCAGGGCGTGAGGAACGGCCTTTCTCTGGGAACCATCCTTGGAAGCGACCTTGAGAGGCTCCTTCACGACGACATCAAGAGACCCGGCGGTAAGGAAATGGACTTCTTCATCTATTATCTGAGGAAGGCCTATCCGCTGAACAACACATCATACCAGTACGGCTCAAGTGCCGACGTAAAGCGTGATTCATCCCTTGACGTGTTGAACGGAGTGGCCCTTCTTGAAGACCTCAGGGACGAAAAGAGGATGACCCAGAACCGCAAACATCAGTTGACGGAAATCTATAACTGGAAAATACGTGAGGGTCAGGAAAGGCTGTGGCCTTGGCTTAAAGAGCTGTTCAAAGAGTCCGACACCGGCAAGATCAGAGGTTTGGTTCCTGATTTTGACGCCAAGATCTGCCGCCTGGTCCTTCTTATCCAGGAGATGGAGGACTCTTATGACGCCTTGTCCGACGTTGTTACCGCAGAGACTGTCTATAAGCTAACCGAAGGCAATACTGCCGCAGTAGATGCGCTTATGAACAGTATGAATACCGGTAGGAATTTCCCGGAACCGGACGTTACGGAGATTCCAATGTCCAGCGCCCACATTGAAAGGCGCGTTATAGTTGGCCTGAATCAGGATTCTTCAAAGTATACTTCCGATGAATCATATTTCCAGAAGGTTGAGCCTTTCTTGGACAATTGGATGGGAGATATGCTTGGATTTGACAGGATTACGGCTCAGATAAAGCGCGACGGTGCCGTGGTGAATGTCCCGCTAGGAAAAGGAGGTCTTGGCCTTACCCCTTCAGAACTGGTATATCTAAGTGGAGACTGGGATATATTCAGGCATTTCCTCAAATGGCTTTACTGGTATAAGAACCCAGCTCCGACAGATAATGTGGGTATCACCCTGGACGAGGCGGAACTGGCAGTGGACTCTATGAGGGAACTGATTTCACGGGCACGTCCGCTTAAGCAGGAGGACTTGATTGCCAGCACGGTACCTGCAGATGAATCATTTGTCGATGAACCACTGAAAAAACGCTTTGAGGGTATCAGCAGAGAGATCGATCAATTAGCGTTTGATTTAGAAGATTATGACTTGTATACTGAAGAAGAAGAGGAAGCCCTTCAAATGGAGAACCGTGCTCCTAACAAGGATATCCTCAAAAAACATCTAGGGCATTTTATTAAATGTTTCCGCCTAGGTGTAACAGATGCTCTTTCGGCAATAGACGACATCTTCCTGATGGAAGAAATAGATAAATACAAGCATCCGGAAGAGTATGCCAATTTATTGGCCCAGTGGCATTTATTAAGGAGAAAAATATATGAGTTAAGTCCCAGGCTATTCGAAAAGGTCGGGCAGTTCGAAGAAGCGAAATCCTATTCGGAGGCTCTCAAGAAGTTATTCCTGCCATCATTCGTGTTCGTTCCAAAGATTGAGATATCCGCCAATTCGGCAATTGATAGGAATTCATTGGTAGAGCAGTACTCAAAACAGAGCGATGGCAAAGCAGCTTTTGATAATGTTGACAGGATAGTCATTGAGGATGATTTGTTAAGCTTGGCAGACGTACGCCCCCAGATGGCAGCTCTGCACCAGTTGCGTCTTTATGGCAAAGTGAATGGAATAGAAGCCGCCAAAGATGTATTTGCTTTCCAGCTTGAATCCGATGCCCCCAAAGACAAATCTTGGATGGGAGCAGAGGTCAAAGATTCCGCTTCTGTGCGTGATGCGAATGTATACGAGATATTCAGCCCTTCCAGCTTCTTCTTGTCCAGTGGGGATGTGATGTATGGAATAATTTCAGGATTGGTTCTTGACTATTGGGTGGAAAAGATCCCGTATCAGCGCCAGACCGCAGCTCTCGCTTTCAGCTATGACCAGCCCGACGCCGAGCCGCCGCAGGCCATCCTGGTGGGCGTATCCACATTGAAGGGCAAGCACCGCTGGTCCAATCAAAGGATGCTCAGGGCCATACATTCCGCTATGTACCAGGTCAAGAGCCGAGCCGTTGAACCGGAACACCTGTATGCGGACAATTGGGCTTCCGGCTTCCTGCCCCTGCTTAACATCAACCCTGACGACACATTGAAAACAAATAAGTAAGGAGGAATAAGAGATGAGTAATACTTCCTTTGTAGACAAGTACTTTCAATATGCTGAGCTGCTGACAGAAAACGAGCCGGCAAAGGTGTCCCATTTCCTTGAGACCAGAACCCGCCAGGGAGATGTAACAGATGCTATGCGGTTCCGCATATATGACCCGCTTTGGATGCTGTCAAGACAATGGCAGTTGGGAGAATTCCGTGGCAATGATGCGGGTACGGCAATGAAGGTCAGCTGCAATTTGCGCCAAACCAAACTCTCCGGCTTTGTTTATAAAGATCAAGAAGAGCCTGTTGAACCTGTTGTGGAGAGTATTGACCGCGAGGTTACGCCGCTTGTCAAAGTGGAGTCCGCCATTTATTTCCTGGACATCCTCCCGGATTACGTGAGCAGCAGTGACTATGACAAGATAGTCCAATGGGTAAGGAACGACCATCGTTTTGCACTTGAAAACGATGTGTTGGAGCAGTTTACGGAGGGGAGTATCCAGGAAGATGAAGTCAAGGCGTTCACATCATCCAGGAATACCAGGCTTATGAAGTTTGCCAAGGCATTCAAAGGTAAGATCTTTGACGGTGATAAACTGTTCTGTTTCCTGACCTCGGCAAGTGATACGTCTCCCGTTCCCCGGGATTTGGCACTCGACTATTCAAACTGGTATGAGAGAAGGTACTATGCAATCCATCATTCTCCAAAGTGGGATCCAAAGTCCCTGGGGCATCATTTCTCAGTGACTTCTCCAGCCCGGAGCTTCGAGGCACGGAACTATAGCGGGGGCAATGTTTCCTGGCATACCTTCGATGCTTCCGGACAGACGGATTCCGGCAAGTATGAAGAAGAGAAGAAGGTGGCTTCTCTGCCTACCCTTGCCACTTATGCAAGCGCTCCCAACAAACGCCTGTGGCAATTCGAGGACCGTAAGGTGTTTATGGGTAATTCTACCGGAATGCAGGCCAAGGGTAATGTAGCAGTTATGCAGTATGCTACAATGTATGGTAATGACTGGATGCTTTGCCCTATAGACGTACAGGTGGGAAGGTATATAGATGTTTCTGACATTACTGTACAGGACACCTTTGGCATATCACGAAAGATAAGCCGCAGGGCAGGTGATAACGATGCGGGTGCAAAGACATTCGGCCAGAAATGGCAGATGTACACGAACGCCCCGTTGGAACCTGACGACACCTCTTCACACTCCTCAAACGGATTCCTGTTCCCTCCTACTTTGACAAAGATAATAGAAGGGGAGCCTCTTGAGGAGGTCAGCCTCCTGAGGGACGAGATGGCCAATATGGTCTGGGGAGTTGAGAACCGCGTGGAAGACGGCTGCGGTTCTTCTATGGATGCGAGCTTGCTTGCATCGGAAGTAGGACAGTTCGTGGAAGAATCTTACGAGAAAGAAGTAGAGAAGGCCAGGCTGTCCGTTGACTTAACCCCTGACGGCCGGGCGGTGATGACATCTGACAGGGAGGCGGATTATAAGTATAAGTTGATGACAAGCGTGCCGTTTAACTGGATTCCGTTTGTTCCCCAGCATATCAAGACACCGGATGAAAAGGGCAAGTACTCCGTTTTCCTCGGCGGCAGGCAAACTGCTCTCAGGAGGGGAAAGATGCCTTGCTATTTCAACGGAGACTACCGTCCCGTCCGTCCTTTGACTTCAATCCTGAAAACCAATTTTAAGAAGAAGAGTGACGGCAGCCTTGGAGAGGTCCCGTACTTCATAGATGAAGAGCAGGTTCAGGGAGTTGGCACCAGGATAGTGAAGAACTGCCAGCGCGCCCGTTGGATTGGAGGAAAGACTTATACCTGGATGGGTTACTCTAAACAGATCAAGAATACCCAGGGGGTAAGCGGACTGGAATTTGACAATTTGACGGATAATATTTGATTAAACACTTGACAATTAACTCAATAAAGATTATATTTGTTTCAAACAAATGTTGTTTGTAGCCATTAGGTGTTGCTGTACGCTATTTGAAACAGTTTTTCAGTGGAATTTGTATTACAGTTGATTTTAGTTTTAAGGTAAAGGAAAATGGCTATTATTGGAATTGCTACCTGAGTTGGGACCTGTATAAAAGGCACAAGATCAATTGAGTTATTGGGATCTAGGGCGGCAATCCATGGGTTGGCACCATTGCGTTTTAAGGGAAAAATTTTGGATTTGTAAGGCAAAAAGGATTAAAGATGGATTTTTGATTTAAGGCTTTTTTATTTGTAGTTTAGTTTATTTGTATTTTAGTTTTGTTTTAAAGGTTTATCAAGTAGTCTAATAGTTTTATTGTTCAAGGTAATTTCTTTGTTTGTAGTGGATTTAAGCTGACTAAAAAAGGGAAGTGTTCCCAGACGGTGGGAGATGGGGTAAATCTCCCGATGGGAGTGGGGTTGAATTCCACTCCCTGTCTTTTTTATATAGGGCAGTATTCCGGGCAGACTGTTACCCCTGTTTGATAAGTACGCGGTGCGTCTGTATTATCACGGAAATGATTATGAGGGCCATTCCAATCCAGAAGGACCAGCCCACTTCCCGCTGTTCGCCAAAGAGTATGGCTGCAAAGGCTATGCTGTACAGAGGCTCAAGATTGTAAGTCAGGCTCACGGTGAATGCTGACAGGGAACGCAGCGCGTGAAGCTGGAAAAGGAAGGGGAGTATGGTGAAAATGGATCCCAACAGCAATAGCCACAGGATGTCTGCACGCCCCGGGACAATGACAGCTTCAGGAGATATGATACGCGCGAATAAAGGCATTATGAGGGTAAGGAACAGCACTCCGCCCACAAGCTCATATAACAGCATATTGGCGCTGTCCTTGCCAGTAACGCGGGCTGCGTTTACATTAAGCAGCGCGAACAGGGCGTAAAGCGCGGCAGACAGCAGGCCAAGTGCTATGCCCAGGCGGTAGCGCACGTCCAGGCTGAAAATGAGCAGCACGCCCGCAATTGCAATGAAACTTATGAGCACCTCTACCCATTGGATGGGCTTGCGGTTCACCACAGGGTTGAACAGGGTGGTGAAGAAACTGGATGTGGCTATACACGCCACCCCCACGGAAACGTTGGACGCCTGTATGCTGGCGTAGAAGAACACCCAATGAAGCGACAGGATGCCTCCGCATCCGGCAATCTGAAGGAACTGCTTTCGCGACACCTTCTGCATTTTCCCCAACAGCGCAAGCACAATTGCCAGGACGGCGAGGCTTATCATCATCCTGTACCAGACAAGCGGGAGGCCGCCCAGTGTGATCAGCCGCCCGAAGATGCCCGTCCATCCGGCCAGGAACACCGCGGTATGCAGTATTGCAAGTGTCTTTGTTTTAGCCGATGCCATTGTTACCAGGATATATCCACAGTCTGTCCGCCGCGGGTGCGGAGGCCGGTCACGCGGCCTTGCGGCCAGGCCTTTGGCAGGGCCGGAAGCCGCTGGACGGTGCCGTCCGCACCGCTCTGGAGCAGCATTTCCAGTACACCGGAGCAGCCTCCGAAGTTCCCGTCAATCTGGAACGGATTGTGGGAATCCAGGAGGTTGGGGTAGGTTCCGCCGCCACGGCGCGCGTCCTCGCCGCGATAGCGGTCAGGACTGACGTAGCGGAGCAGGCGGCGGAACATCCGGTATGCGTTCTCGCCGTCGCCAAGGCGGGCGTACAGGTTGATGCGCCACCCGCAGCTCCAGCCCGTGGTTTCAAAACCACGGATCTCCAGTGTGCGGTGCGCGGCGTTGGCGAATTCACTTCCCGCCTCTATCTGATGCCCGGGGTAAACGCCGAACAGGTGTGACTGGTGCCTGTGCTGCGGATCCCTGTCGGGCCAGGGATAATACCATTCCTGAAGTTTGCCTTCCTGGTCCACGTGGTATGGACGCAGGCGGGCGAGGGCGGCCTCGGCTTCCTTGACAAAGTCAGCGTCCGTGTCCAGTTCACGCGCCGCGGCAACGGCATCCTGCAGGCATTCCCTGACTATCGCAAGGTCAGCGGTAGCGCCATAGAGGGTGGATCCCACGTAGCCGTCAGGCGTGATATAATCATTCTCCGGAGAGGTGCCCGGGCTGGTGATCAACTCGCCGTCCTTCTCGACCAGGAAATCAAGGCAGAACTCTGCGGCGCCTTTAAGAACGGGATAATCGTTGCGCAATGCATCCTTGTCCCTTCCAAAAAGGTAATGCTCCCAAAGATGCGTTGCCAGCCAGGCGCCTCCCATTGTCCAGTTGGCCCATTGGGGAGTACCGTCACCAAGGCCCACAGGAGTTGCCATAGCCCATATATCAGAATTGTGACCGGCATTCCATCCGCGCTGCACTCCGTACATATTCCGCGCGACGCTTTCCCCGTTCTTGCTGATATTATGCACGAAGTCCAGAAGGGGACGGTGCATTTCTCCCAGCGCAGCCACCTCGGCAGGCCAGTAGTTCTCTTCTACGTTTATGTTCAACGTGTAGTTGCCGCTCCACGGCGGTACCATATTCTCGTTCCACAGACCCTGGAGGTTTGCAGGAACGCCAGGAGTCCTGGAACTTGATATGAGCAGATACCTGCCATACTGGACATATAAAGCCTCAAGTTCAGGATTGTTCTCTTCCAAGTCCGTGTAACGCTTCAATTGTACGTCCGTAGGGAGCGCCTTGACCTCTTCCGGAGTATCTCCCAGCCAGATGCTTACACGGTCGAAAAACGACCTGTAATCCGCAATATGGCGCTTCTGCAACTGCTTTGCGCCAACGGCTGCAACGCGTTTTGCCGCGCCGTCCGCCAGTTCCCTGTACGGAAGCCCCTCCCTGACGGGATCCTTGTCAAATCCATTGAAGCTGGTTGCGTTCACAAGCCTCAGTTCAACCTCCTTGCATCCGCGGATATGAAGGACGCCTCCTTCAGAAGTGACCGAGCCTCCTTTGTGCCTGGCCGCCACAATTGTCCTGAAATGCACTCCTCGTCCGGGATCGTCCAACGGTCCTTCCAGGCGCGGCCCACGATAATAATTGGGATACGCGTGCCACGGCGCATAGCCGTCCATCACCAGTTCCCCGCCAAGGCTTTCCACGCTGTGGGAGAGGGGACTGTCCAGCACCACATCCGCCTGAATGTCCGATGCCACTATCCTAACCACTATGACCGAATCCGGCGCGGACGCGAAATACTCCGCCACGAAAGGCTTCCCGCCTTTCTTGCAGCGCACCTCCGCTACCGCGCGGGATATGTCCAGACTCCGCTCATAATCGCTCACCTCATCTGAATCAAGGTACTTTATGCGCAGGTTGCCAAGCGGAAGATAAGATTCAGAATAATGCCCCTGCAGGCCTCGCTGCAGCCTTTCCGCTGTCCTGTAATCTTCCTGAGCAAGGGCCTCGCGGACGGCTTCCAGCGTCTCCACACCCTGGCCTGTCAGCCCAAACTTTATCATATCCGGATGCTCCGCGCCCTTGTCCGGCTCTCCGCTCCACAGCGTGATATCGTTGAGCGAAAGCCTCTCCTCTCCGGACGCCGCGCCATATACCATTGCCCCGATGCGTCCGTTGCCAATGGGCAGCGCCTCCTCGAAGAACTCCGCCGGACGGTCATAATGGAGGGTCAACCCGCTTCTATGAACCTGTGTGCAGGCGCTGAGCACCAGCGC
>JAGCYZ010000106.1 GCA_017960545.1 Bacteroidales bacterium | reverse complement strand
GATCTGCGTGTTGCGGAGGATGTTTTCCTTCTCTGCGAGCTCCGCCTCGGAATTGAGGATGGAGAGGTCCAGGTTGTCGTTGCTGAGCACAAGGATGGCATCGCCGGCCTTGACGGGGGAGCCCTCCTCTATGAGGATCTGCTCTACTATGCCGCCTTCCTGCGGGCTCAGCTGGATGGTGGTCATTGGCTGGACACGTCCGCTGAGGCGGATGTAGTCGTTGAACTCGCCGCTTGTTGCTGTAGATATGGTAAGGGCGTCTTTGTCAACCCTGAGGGTCTTGTTGTCAGGACGCGCAATCAGATACACTATAAATGCTGCCAGAAGCGCTCCAAGCCACCAGGGAAGGGCCTTTTTTGTGAACGCTACCCTCCAACCGGTCTTCTTCTCAATAATCTTGTCCATAGTTAGATTCTTCGGTCGCCTCCGGCTCCCTCAGAATGACACAGCTGTCATCCTGAGCGAAGCGAAGGATCTATTGATTAATATATTCGATACCATTGTAATAACTCACCACGGCCTGCTTGATCAGGTAGTTGAACAGGCTGTTCATCTCGTCGGCCTTGGCTTTGAGGTAATTGTTGCCCGCAGTCTGGAACTCCAGGGGGGATACCAGGCCCTGATCCAACTTCTTGAGGTTCAGGGTGTAGGCCTCTTCCTGCACCTCAGCCTTGCGCTGAGCCTGCTGGAAGGCCGTCGCGGCGCCATCGCGGTCCTGGATGGCGCGCCGCACCTCGCTCTCCACGTCGCGGCGCTTCTGGTCCAGCTCGGCGCTTGCGCGCGTCAGGGCGTTCCTGGCTTTGGAGACCCTGGAAGCGCGGCTCATTCGGCCCCAGATAGGGATGGAGATGCTCATCTCCACATACTCGCCGCCGTTGTTGCGGAACTGGTTCTGGAATGGGGCGGTCTGGGAACCCTGGTAGGTATAGTAGCTGGTGCTCCAGCCGGCGTACAAGCCTACGGAAGGCAGGAGCTGCCATTTGGCGGTGCTCAGCTCGCGCTTGGCGTTCTGCTCCTGCCAGGAGGCTATCTGTACCGCCGGGTTATGGTCCAGCGCATAATCTACGACAGCCTGGGTGGCTACGGGTTCCTCTTCCCAGAGCGGTATTGCGGTCACTATATCCAGCTCCTGGTCAAGGGGCCAGAACATAAGGTCCGCAAGGGTCATTTTATGGCTCTGGTACATATTGTAGGTGTTGGTGAGGTCGTACTGCCTGTCGGCCAGGTCCGCTTCCATCTGGACAACGTCGGCGTGGCCTTTCTGGCCCAGTTCCTCCTGGCGGCGGGCCTTGGCAAGGGACTGCTCCGCAGTAGCGACCTGCTCTTTGTAAACGTCAGTCAAACGCTTGTAATACACCACGTTATAGTAGGCTTCCATAACGGCCAGGCAGATGTCCGCCTCGGCCTGCCGCTCCTGGGATTCTGCTATGAGCATACCTGTCTTGGATATCCTCAAGTTGTTCACGGCCTTGAATCCGTCAAAGAGGTCGAAGCCTGCGCTCACGCTGTAATTGTTGTGGAATGAGGTGGTGTTGAAATATGTGTTTGTCTGAGGGTCTATGCTTCGGCCAAAGTTGTAGTAGGCATAGGTTGAAGCGCTGATGTTGGGGGTGAAGAGGGCAAGCGCAGCATCCCGCCGGGCTATGCGGGCATCATTGCCCGCGGCCTGCTGGATGCGAAGCTTGGTGGAGTTGGAAATGGCGTACTCCATACACTCTTTCAATGTCATCTGACCTTCATAGCCAGTAGGGGTGGCCATTGCCGGTTCCTGGGCCTGCACCATTGCGGCAGACCCAAGGAATCCAGCACTAATTAACAGTAATCTCAATCGTTTGATCATATAGAAAGTCGTATTCTCCACAAATCCTAACACCCGCCGTGCCACTTTATGTAACGAATTGATAATAAGGCTATTATCCGTCAATAGAGGATAGAAAAAAGTGTAAAGGGCTTTACAACTCTTTACACTTTTTGCTTTACACTTTACAGTTTACAGTCTATCTGAAGCGAAGTTCAAAGATGGTTTTTTGCGCGTCACTGCCCAGCAGTTCAATTGAGCCGTTGTGGTTGCGCATTATCTGGCGGGCAAGTGAAAGCCCTATGCCGGAGCCTTCTTTCTTGGTGGTGTAGAACGGAATGAAGATCTGCTCCTGGGCCGATTCCGGAATTTGTTCTCCGTCATTGGCAACGCGGACTACAACTTCGTCATTTTGGTTCTGGAAGGCGTTTACTTCTATATGTCTGGCACCTGCCTGAAGGGCGTTCTTGATAAGGTTGATCAGAATTTGGGAAATCTGGCCTTCGTCTGCGTATATCATCAGGTCCGGTTCCTTGGCGCTGAAGGTGAACTGAGCGCCGCTGGAGGCGGCGAGTTCGCTGTTCAGCGCAAATACCTGGTCCATAAACTCCTGGATATCAAGTGCCTTGCGTATTGGCTTGGCTACGCCGGTTAGTTGGCGGTAGGTCTGCACAAAGTCTATCAGGTTCTTGGAACTGTCCGATATTGTTTCCAGGCCGGCCTTGATATCCAGTTCGCTGTGACCTTTGTCATCCACGGATTTTGCCATTGCGTCGGAGAGCGATGCGATAGGGGATACCGTATTCATTATCTCGTGGGTGAGCACGCGTATGAGCTTGGTCCAGGAGTCCTGCTCGTGCGCCTGGCGCTGTTTCTCGAAAATGGTACGGATACGGTTCAGCGTGCGGTTGAACTTGTTCTTCTCCTGGAACCGGAAGTTCAGTTCGCCGTCCTCCAGGGCATCCATCATATAGGCAACTTTCTTGATATCCTTGCGCCGGGTATGGAAGGAGGCTGCCAGCCACACCAGAAGCGCGGCGGCCAGTGCAATAAGTATGATACTCCAGACAGGCATATCCTAAAGACCGTATTTTTTCAGTTTTGCGTAAAGGGTGGGGCGGCTGACGCCCAGCAGCTTGGCGGCCGCGGAAATGTTGCCGCGGCTGCGCTGCATTGCGTCACGCACAAGACGCTCTTCTTCCACGTCGTTGCGGAGCGGATTCTCCGGCCTTGCATCCAGCTGGATGTCCCGGGCTGTGAGTTCCTTGCCGTCGGACAGGATTACCGCCTTCTCTATGCAGTTCTGCAGTTCGCGGATGTTTCCGCCCCAGCGATGACTCTTCAGCAACTCGCCGGCCTCAGGCGTGATACCGTCCAGCTGGCGGTGGTACTTTTGCGCGAAGCGCTCCAGGAATATTTCCGCCAGCGGAACTATGTCCTCCTTGCGCTCGCGCAGAGGGGGCAGTGCAAGGCGTACGGTGTTGATGCGGTAGAAGAGGTCCTCGCGGAAGCGGCCTTCGCGCACCAGGGCCTCCAGGTCCATATTGGTGGCGCATATCAGCCTGATATCCACAGGTTTGGCTTCGGAGCCGCCAACGCGGACAATGCTGCGGCTTTGGATAGCCCGCAGCAGTTTGGCCTGCAGGTGCGGCGGTATGTTGCCAATCTCGTCCAGGAACAGCGTGCTTCCGTCGGCCTGCTCAAACTTGCCTATATGGTCAGTGTGCGCGTCGGTGAAAGCGCCTTTTACGTGGCCGAAGAGCTCGCTTTCAAAGAGGGTTTCCGTGATGGCGCCCGCATCCACGGCCACCATAGGCTTGCCTTTGCGCAAGCTGTGGGCGTGGATTTCCCGCGCCAGCACGTCCTTGCCCGTACCGTTCTCCCCGGTGATGAGCACCGTGGCATCGGTAGGGGCAATCTTGTCCAGGGTCTTGCGTATCGCTTTCATTGCCGGGGAGGCGCCCCAGAACATCTGGTCACCGCTCTCGCCGGCGACACTGTCCCGGGCCAAACCCGGCAACAGTCTCATTGCCTTCAGCGCCTTGTCGCGCGCGCCGGTGAGAACTTGAATCAGCTTGTCGTTCTCCCACGGTTTCACTATGAAGTCGAAAGCGCCGCGCTTCATCCCCTCCACCGCCAGGGCGATATCGGCGTATGCCGTAAACAGCACCACCTCTACTTCCGGGACCATCTTCTTGATTTCCCCCGCCCAGTAGAGGCCTTCGTTTCCAGAGTTGATACTGGTGTTGAAGTTCATATCCAGCAGCACCACCTGCGGACGGAACGTCTCCAGCTCGGGAACCAGCGTGGCCGGCGAAGGAATGGTTTTCACCTGCGCAAAGTGCAGCGGCAGCAGGATCTCCAGCGCGCGACGGATGCCCGCGTTGTCGTCCACCACCAATATTTTCCCGTTCTTAGATGCCATCAATGCAAAAACTGTAAAGATTCTTTACAAAATTACAACATTTCCTCAAACTCCCAAACCCACCCCTCGCAGGTACACCAGGACCCAGGGACGGGATTTAGATAATTCCCCAAAACTTTCTGTTAAGTTTGATGGATATAAGTTATTGAAAATTAATTAGTTAAAATAATAGTACACCTATTGCACGTTAAAAATTTATTACTACCTTTGTGCCATAAAACAATTTTATTATGGCCCAAATGACATTAATAAAAAAAGTGGACTCAACGTCAAACATTATCCTACTTCAGAGACAAGATGGTTCCATTTTGACCGATTTCGCGAGTAAGTTTAGTGTGCAGTCCTGTATCAAATTCGGCACCTTAAATGGATTGCTCAAAGCCGGGATTAAATTTGATCCTGAAACTCAGCTGATCCTGGCGGATCAGATAATTACTGTTTACGTTTCACAGACCCCTGATGGGAGAACGATTGCTCAACCGGATTGGAGAACTTATAAGATTGGAAGCAAATGGGAATCTCCACCGGAAAGCCAGACACAGGAAAACAAAGCCAGTGTCAGTGGATGGAATACCGGAAAGATAAGTCTGATTGGTATGTATAACACCCAGGGGGGACGTTTGACCTTAGGTCTGGGGGATGACGGTAGAATTCTGGGTATTGATGATGAAATTAGGCGTAGAGGAGGTAAAGACGCGCTTGAGAATTATCTCAGAACAAGTTTCAAACAAGCAACAGAAGGTTATTTACTTTATTCCAAGCTTTCTGTTTCTTTTGAAGAAGTGAACGGACGCACGCTATGCCATCTGGATATTCCTGCAGGAAAAAGCGAGCCGGCAATGTTACATAATTTCCTACCAATCCGAGTGGGAGCTCAAACCAACAAGCTCACCGGCCGGGATATTATCAGATGGACTATTGAACGTACAAAAAAAATGTTAAACAATTAAATATACAAAGATGGATACATTAAGAATTATTTTGACCTATGGAGCTGGCGTCGCCCTCTGTGCCGCCGGATTCTTCCTTAAGCAGAAAGCCCTGTCTGAGGCTGGTAAACGATTTATTGTAAAATAGTTATGAGAGAGATTATGCAATTGATTCAGGACAGCGACTTGGAAAAGAAGAGCGGACTGTGGTCCGTATTTGATAGACTTGGATGTGCCTTGGGCTGGAAAATAGGGACCGCGATAGACAACCTTTTTTCCTCAGTTCAACAGACAATTAACCATAATAAAGAAAAAGACCTATGATAATACCCCCATTCACTTGCCCCTGGAGTACCTTGCGTTGGCTCCGTAAACTACACATTTTCTTCTAGTCCTCATAATACTTACGTATATTTGTATATACATAGATAGTATGAGCAGCAACTTGAAGAGTATTGAAACCCTGCTGTCTCTGTTCCCAATTGACAGAGGCAGCAAGGTTGGCATTACTTCTATTCCCAGCGATTTCAGTTTTTTCAACGATTATCCTGACTCGCATTTTGTAGAGGGTTTCAATTCAAGTGAGAATGATCATAAGCTCTGCGGAGCGTTAAATATAGATATCTGGGACGAAAAATCGCCCCTGGATATAATCATCTCTGATGCAAGAGGCTATGCTTCACAACAGATCTTAGTCCTTGAAACAATGGCAGATGAGGTCTTGATCCAGGTGGACAAATCAGATTTGATACTAGATATCAACAAAGAGGAAGATGAGCCCATAAGACTCCTGAATGGCAAATCCAGAGAGATTATCCAGATTGGCGCTAAAAATGATTTCCGTCAGGACTGTCTCTTCTTTATAAGAAGTTCAAAGCCTAATCCCTCAGAAGAAGTTTCTTTGAATTTATCTTATTATGAATGCAAGGAAGATTTCTTGGAAAAGAAACCCGTTGGCCAGTGGCAGTTCAAGAAATTCAGCAAACCTCAGAAAGAAAGGGCAAAGAATCGTGTGGATGCATATGATATAAATTTCCTCTGGTCTTTTTTCCCCGCTGATTATTTGCTGTTTTGTAAAGAACGCCTCTTTAACTTGATTCTGGTAGACGAGAAGCCAACAGGGGATGGGATAGACTTTGCTGCTGCCAAAAGAAATGCCAAAGACTATTTCTATCCAGTTTGGGTCCTTGACAAAAATCTTGATAATATCACTTTCTTCCAGAACCCCCGCGACTTGCGCCGGGCGCTGCGTAACGTCCAGAAGGAGGGGCGGGAGAGTAGCGTCCTGTTAATTGTCGGGAAAGTTGCTGTCATCCCCAATGATAGGACCGAGACATATGGAGCGCTGATTCGAGCCCTGCTGACGCTTCTTAACAGTGAGTCAACTATAATCCGGCAGAAGTATTGGCTTTCTTTCGTCAGATTTGATTATTCTGCGGCGAATGTCCTGAGCAGGGATGAAGCTTTGTACAGGCTTCAGGAATGGTTTGATAATGATAGAGAAGGGCGGAAAGAGTACCAGAAGAAGTGGGAAGAACTCAAAATAGATCCTTATAACATTCCCGCTTCATCCTTTACAGAAGAGACAGATCTGCGCTTATATATAGATACCTGGTCCAAAGACGGCACAAAAGACTCAAAGAATCCTTCAAAAAAACGGGAATGCCGCAGGCAGCCAATTCTCAACCTGATGCTATACGCTTTGGGTATCTCCCGTGAGCAGTACAAATATCTCCAGAAGAAAAAGAAACAGACATAAGTAACAATTGGTGTACGAAATCAGAAGTAGGGCAGGCAGGTGCGTTTGAGAGTAGTGCAGATACTTAGTGTTTTTTAAGTATATTTGTTAGGGGATGTCATTATGAAGGCACGGAAGGTCATAAAGTGGATGCTGGTCGCGGCCCTGGTGCTGCTGGGACTGGTGGTGGTATGCTATACCTCCATCAGCAGCTATTCCAAGGACAGGCTCTACGACACAGTGGAATATATCCCTTACCACCGTGCGGCCTTGGTCCTGGGTACTTCGCCCTGGGACAGGAACGGCGATCCCAACCGTTTCTACAATGCCCGTATCAAAGCCTGCGTGGATCTGTACAACGCCCGCAAGATAGACAGGATCATAGTCAGCGGAGACAACCATCACGTATCATACAACGAGCCGGAAGCCATGCGTGTCTCCCTTGTGGAGATGGGCATCCCCAACGAAGTAATTTTCCTTGACTACGCCGGTTTCCGCACGTTCGATTCCGTAGTGCGGGCGCGCGAAGTTTTCGGCCAGCAGTCATTTACAGTGGTGAGCCAGAAGTTCCATAACGAGCGCGCCATATTCATAGCCGGCAGGAAGGGGATAGACGCAGTGGGATACAACGCCACCGGCGTTGGCCTGAACTATGGTCTGATGACCTATGTCCGTGAACTTTTTGCCCGCTGCAAAGTATATCTGGACCTTGCAACGGGCAAAAAACCGCATTTTCTGGGAGAGCCGGTCAACCTTGACTAGCGGACGGCAGCCTCAGCAAAATATACATCACGAAGGGCTTTCACAACAGGTTTGCCCTTGAGTGTGCATACTCCTTCAAGAGGGAGGTCGCTGCTGGAAGGGCCAACCTTGAAGGCGTAGTCGCCGGGGGAGACGGTCCAGCCGGCGTCGGAGAACCAGGCAAGCTGGTCTGCACTAACACAGAATGAAACCGTGGCGCTCTTTCCGGGATCTAGGCTGATCCTCTGGAAACCCTTGAGCTGGATTGGCTTGAGCGGCTGGCCGGACTTTGGCGAAGCGTACAGCTGGACAACCTCGTCTCCCTTCACGCTGCCGGTGTTTGTAACCTTGCAACTTACCTCAATGAGGCCGTTCCTGGTCTTGGATTCCGGCTGGACGCTTATGTCGCTGTATTGGAAAGTGGTGTATGAAAGGCCGAATCCAAAAGGATAGAGGGCCATCTCAGGATTAACTCCATTGTTATAGCAGTACTGGTCCGTGCTCTCCGTGGCAGGCATTGTCATACAGAGCTTTCCGGAAGGGTTGACCTTTCCGGTGAGGATGTCGCTGACTGCGTTGCCTCCTTCCTCTCCTGGATAGAAGGCCTGAAGGATGGCGGCGCATCCGTCAGCGATGTCCGTAATCATCTCCGGACGGCCGCTGAACATAATCAGGACGACAGGCTTGCCGGTGGCGATGAGGGCCTTCACGAAGGCCTCCTGGTCACCGGGAAGGCGGATGCCCGCGCGGCGGCGGTTCTCTCCGCACAGGTAGATGTTCTCGCCCATTGCGGCGATGATGACATCGTTCCGCGCGGCCACCTTGATGGCATCGTCCCAGTTGGTGTAGTCGTCGGATTCAACTTTCCTGACATTGAGGGCAAGGACGCGCTGGTCTCCGCTTGTCGAGAGGCCCATATCCGCCAGGGTGCTCCAGTCAACTCCGCGGGAGTACTCTATCTTGCCGTCGTATTTGCTCTGGAAGCACTCCAGGAAGGTGGGTACGTAAAGGTCATTGGGATTCACGTCCTTGCGGAAGAAGAAGAGCTGCATTGAAGGGAAGGTGTAGTCTCCAAGCATACTCCATACGGAATTGGCGTTGGGGCCCACAACGGCAATGTTCTTGCCGGAGGCAAGAGGGAGCACTCCGTTGTTCTTGAGCATTACCACGGATTCCGCTGCCAGGTCGTAGGCGGTCTGGCGGCTCTCCGCCGGGTCCATATCAAGCTTGCCTTCCTTGAAGTACTTGGGGTTGGGGTCAAGAAGGCCGCAGCGGGCCTTGACCAGGAGGGCGCGCTTTACTGCGCGCTCGAATGCCTCCTCGCTTACGCGGCCTTCCGCCAGCAGTTCGGGGAGGTACTTATAAGAGGTGTTGGAGTTGAACTCCAGGTCGTTTCCGGTATTGATGGCATCCACGGCGCACTGCTTCAGGAACTCGGGGCTGCGGTCGCGGCTGCCCTGCTGCACAGAGCCGTAGTCGCTGACAACTATTCCGTCGTAACCCAGATAATCCTTGAGGATTACGTTGAGCAGGGTGTCGCTGCAAACGGCGTACTGCGTGCGGAACTTGTCGTAGCAGGTCATAATGCTGCGGCTGCCGGCCTGGCGGATGATGGCTTCGTGCGGGAAGAGAACTTCCTCGTAGATCTCCTTCTCAGTGAGGGAGGAGCCGCCGCCGTAGCCAAGGAAGTGCTTTGTGGTGGCTGTGACGCCATCGCGGAAGCCATCGGCCTGAAGGCCTTTGACAAAGGCGGTTCCCATTGTGGCGGTGAGGTATCCGTCCTCGCCGTAAGATTCCTCTACGCGTGACCAGTGGGCGCTGCGGATGATGTCAACCATCGGCGACAGGGCGAACTGCTCCCCAAGGTCGCGCATTGTCCTGGCGGTCTGCCTCATTTTCACGGAGAGGAGGGCAGGGTCCCAGGTGCAGGCTACCGCCATCTGCTGGGGATATGCCGTGGCGCCCTTTGCGGTGACGCCGGTGATGCACTCGTCGTGGATCACGGCAGGGATTCCCGCAGGGGTCTCGTTTACCATATAGTCCTGGATCTGGGCGATGAGTTGGCGCAGTTCGTCGGCGTTCAGGCTCTGCGAGCTGGAAAGCTGGCAGATGTGGCCTACGCCGTAGGGGATGAGCTCGCGGCATTTCTCAACGGAGAATTTGCCGTCAACCATAAGCTCGCCGGGATAGATTCCAAACAGCTGGGCCGCGCGGTCTTCTACGCTCAGGCGGTCATAAACGGCATCTACCTGGGCCTGGAAGGCCTTGTCCGCCTGTTTTGCCTTGTCTGCCTGGCTTTCAGCCGGCTTGGGGCCGGAGCAGGCTGCAGCAAGCAGCGCGATAGAGAAAATCAAGATGTACTTTTTCATATACTGTGATGTTTGCTATTTATCTAATGTGACAGTGCAGTCTCTGTAAATGCCGTCAACTATAAGAAGGCTGAAGGGGGCGATAGTGTAGCTCCGGTGCTCTTCTCCTTGCACGACGCTGTAAGAGAGCGTGAGGGCATCGGGGCGCGAATGGTAAAGCCCGTCGATGATTATTTCTGTTTCGAGGTCTGTTTCCGGAAGGAGGATTGGAATTGCAAAAGACTTGTCGAAATCTATTTTGGTGGGCTCTCCGCCGCGTCCCATCACCGCCGCCATCCCAAAGAATTGGTCCAACTGCTCCTGGGAGGTTATTTTCAGAGGAAGGACGTCCTTGATATCGTTACGCCTGTAATAATTACGGGCCAGCGTATAGGGCACTCTGAAAGGCCTGTAATCAGTAATCTTTCCGCCTTCTACCTTGACTTCCGTAACTCCAGGAGTGCTCATGTCCTGGTAGGTTACCCTGTACCATCCGTCTCCCAGGGGTTCTATGTTTTCCACTTGGGAAATGTTCCCGGGGCCGTCCTGGAAGCCTGTGCGGAATGCCCAGTAGGAATATGTGTCGGGGTAATCAGCCTCCCACAACGAAGAGAGTACTCCGTCTGAAAGGGACTTCCTGAGAAGGCCGTCAGTCATTTCCGTGCGGCCCAGGACGGCATCATAGAAGTCTTCGATCACCTGTTTGTCTGAACTGTTACCGCCGCACGCAGCCAAAATGGCGGCAGCGGCCAGTATAGTGCAAATTTTTTTCATATCAGAATGATTAAGTCGTGGCTATACAAATATAAGAGGTTTTGACTAAATTTACAGAACAATATGACAGACACTTTGCTCAGGTACAATCTTGGAGCGGGCGTGGAAGCCTTTACCGCCCGCAGGGATTCCGTGCTTCCGTATCCGGTGGTCCAGGGACATCAGGTTCACAACTGCAAAGTGGCCGTCATCGATCGCCCCGGCCTTACGCGAGAGGACCTTGAAGGCTACGATGCCTTTGTGACCAACCTTGCCGATGTGGCGATTGGCGTGCGTACGGCGGACTGCGTACCCATCCTGTTGTATGACCCTGTCAAGAGGGCAGTCGCCGCCGTGCACGCCGGCTGGAAGGGTACGGTGCTCCGCATCCTGCAAAATGCGATGGAGCTGATGGCTTTCAAATTTGGCAGCTCCGCTGCCGATATCAAGGCAGTGATAGGCCCTGCCATAGGGCCTGACAGTTTTCAGGTGGGAATAGAGGTGGCGGAGAAATTCAAGTTGGCGGGGTTCCCTATGGATTATGTATGGTCCTTCCGCGGAGCGGGGGACGGCACCCCTATGTCAGGCGGACATCACATTGACCTGTTCAAGGCGAACCGCTGGCTTCTGGAGCAGTCCGGAGTCCTGTCTGACAGTATCCAAGTATTTGATATAGATACTTTTACGGCTCCTGAATTCTTCTCTGCCCGCCGTGAGGGAACCCAGTGCGGCCGCAACATAAACGCAATTAAATTGCTGCCATAGTACGGCTTTTGCACGTTTCTTGTTGCATATAAAGGCACTTAACATAAACTGATTTTATGATGAAAAGAATTATCACTACAGTTCTTGTAGTTGCCCTTGCAGCGCTCTCGTTCAATTCCTGCGAGACAATGGACCCTGAAAAAGACTTCACAGGCACTATCTACGGCCTTTGGATTGTAGATAAACTGGATGTGGAAGCAACGGTGAAGATTGACGGAAAACCAACTACCATGACCTCCACGACGGATTTTTCAAAAGACCATTGCCGCCTGAACCTTGACCCTACAGGCATTGCCACATTATGGTACAATCTCAAGGTTGACATCGAGACCTTCACCTTTGACAAGGACAAGATGAGGATAGAGTTCAAGGAAGCGGCCGATGTTGGAGACAACGGCAAGGCAATAGTACTCCTTGGAATCTATGACGTTGAACTCAAGGGAGACCAGATGATCTTCCGTCAGCCGGAAGCCGCCATTGGAACGGAAAACTACGGAGCTTCTGAGAGGGCTACCTATACCTTCCATCGCGCCCCCAAGGCAGAGGACGTCCCAACGGCAGAGAACTAGCTGATTCTCTAGGAATAAGAGTGCATTCCTCCCAGTACCAGATTAACCCCAAAGTAGGTTATCAGTACGCAGAGGAATGCTATTATTGTGTATAGGTGGAAGAACCTTGGGTTGCGGAAAGCTTTGACGGAGCTGCCGTGAAGTGGTGCCGCATAAACCAGAAGGGTTATCAGGGCCCAGGTCTCCTTGGGGTCCCAGGCCCAGTAGCTTCCCCACGAAATGTTGGCCCAGACGGCCCCGAGGAAGGTTCCGAATGTAATGAGGAACACCGCGGGGTAAAGTATGGCCAGGCTCAGGTCCATAAGCCTCTCTCCGGCTT
>JAGCYZ010000105.1 GCA_017960545.1 Bacteroidales bacterium | reverse complement strand
GATGCGGTCCGCCGTCGCCTGTGCGGCGGCGGCCTGCGCAGCCTTGGCCGCGGCAATGCGCGCCTCCCTGGCGGCCGCTTCCTCGCGGCGTCTCTGGCCGCCTAGGTCAAACTGGAGGCCGGCCAAAGCCGCAAAGCTGTCGTCCAGGCTGGCGCCAAAGACTCCGTTGTCGTCCAGGGTGTTAAACTGGTTGCCAAGCATATTGGACTGGAGCTCGAGGACAGCCTTGAGGGAGCGGCTAAGGCGTATGTTGACGCCGAGGCCCGCGCGGAGCGCAGGGCCGAAGGCCGCCTTTTCCTTGCCGCTCTTGAATCGGCTGACAGCCGCTCCGCCAAGGAATGCATAAGGGTTCATCAGGCGGGCGGAGTTGTATTCCGCAATGTTCATCAGGTCGAACATGGCGTCAGCTCCAAGCATCAAATAGTTGAATACACCGGAGAACTGATGCTCCTGGTAAGGATTTGTAGGGTATTTGCCCATCATACCGCTGCCTGTCACACGTGCCCCCATCCACGGCAGGAAATAGTACTCCAGGCCAACCTGGAAGTTGGGGGATAAGGTCTTGAAGGCGTTTATTGTCCAGCCGTCGGAAGAGACGTAGTTGATTCCGCCAAGGGCGGATATCTTCCACTCCGGCTGGAACGTGTCGCCGGACTGTGCGGACGCTCCAACAGACAGTGCCAGGACTGCGGTCAGTATTATGATTAGCTTCTTCATTTTCTATTATAGTGCCTCGTTAAAGGTAAAAGTCAGGGAATGATTTGGCCACACAAAGGGTGTCGTCAATGTTAATGGGGCCGGCGGCGCCCAGCTGGGCCACTTTGAGCGCCATAACCATCCTGTGGTCGTGGCGTGAAGTGTAGTCCCCTGGCGCCAGCAGGTTTCCGCTCAGTAACCGGCTGCTCAGGGAGTGGCCGGTTATGAACATATCGTCCTTCTCAATGGAGGCTTCCACGCCAAGCTGACGGAGCATCTCCAGGATGGCCTCCGCGCGGTTGCTTTCCTTGGTTGCCAGGCGGCCGACGCCTCCCAGGCGGGTCTGTCCGGGGCAGAATGCCGCAAGGACAGAAACTACCGGGAAGAGGTCCGGCGCATTGGCCAGGTCCATCTCGAAGGGGTTCAGCGGAGCCTTCTGAACGCATACGGTCTTGGTGTCCTCCACCTGCGACACGCACGCTCCTGCTTCCGCCAATATATCGATTATCGATAAATCTGCCTGTAATGACGATGTGTCCAGACCCTCCACCTGCGCGCTGCCGAATATTGCACCGGCAACCAGGAACGGCGCTGCGCTGCTCCAGTCCGCCTCCAGACGGAAGTCGGCGGCCTGATAGCGCTGCTCTCCCTTTATCCTGAAGGTCATTCCGGTACAGAGGCTCCAGTCCTGGGATTCCAGGAAATCGTCGCCCCCTTCCATTTCGTTAGCGGTCTTGATGCCGAATTTCTGAAGCACATCGGCCGTCATAAACATATATGGGATGCTCTTGGGCTCGTGGACGTACAGCGTGGAGTTCTTCTCCGCCAGCGGCAGGGCCATCAGCAGACCGGAGATGATCTGCGAGCCTCCCTTGCCGGAAATATCCGCCCGGCCGGGGAGGAGTTTGCCGTTCACGCGGAGCGGAACGCGCACTTCCTTGCCAGCGGCATCCAGGTTCTCCAGCATCACGCCAAAGGAGGCCATTATCTGGGCGGCGCCGGCCAAAGGGCGCTTGGGCAGGGTACCCCTGCCACGCACTTCAAATGCCTTTCCGCCGTTCTTCATTGCCAGTACCGGTATCAGCATCCTGGTCAGCAGGCCGGATTCTCCCACGTCAATGCTGTCCAGGTCCAGGGTGGTTCCGCCAATTCCGCGGATCACCAGGGTTGGCCCTTCTGTGATTTCCGCTCCGATTGCCCTGGCTGCAGCTATGGCCGATGCGGAGTCTTCGCACGGAGTGTAGCCACTCAGATGCGAAGTCCCTTCCGCCAGCGCCGCCGCCACGATGGCCCTCTGGGCCATGCTCTTGGACGCCGGCACCTCGATTCCCGCGCGGTTGTACGGCTTGAAACCGCCGTACAGCTCGCGGTTCATCTCCGCCAGCTGCATCTGCCCTTCGGCTGTCTTGTCGCCCAGTGCAGCAAAGCTGAACGGGGCTCCCAGCCTCAGGCAGTCCACCCGGCTGCGCACGCCTGCCTCGCCCATACAGAACGCCAGCAGGCTGCCCTCCGGGTAGCTCGCGTACAGGCTCTCCACCGCGGTAACGTCTTCCGCGGAGTTCGCCTTCACCGCTATCTTGACAACTTCGGCCCCGAAGCGCCTGCACTGCCCCACTATGGCGTGCAGCTCTTCTGCCGAAGGCGTAAGCACATAGTTATGGTACGATCTGATGAAGATGCTGCCCGTCTCGGCGGCTTTTCTCCTGAGGCGCTTTCCCACGGGCGCAGGTGCCTCCAGCTCCAGGTCGCAGTACTTCGCCCCCGCCTCCATCGCCAGGCTCAGCCGCCTCTCCGCATCCTGCGGCGAGGTGCCCCCCTCTCCCATACGGCAGGTAGCCACCAACGGCTTGTCGCACAGGGAGAACAGGTCGGTAATGTCCTGGTCGGACAGGGGACACAGGTCCAGACGGATCTCCGCCATCTCCACATCCTCTCTCTCCATCACTGCGAAAATCTCCTCCAGATTCCTCTTCTGTATTGATACACAAATCATATAACCTATAAAGGTACTGATATTTTTTAATACCACAACCCTTTAACCCCCACCAACATATTCAACTCTGGCAACCTTAATCACCTGCCTTTCTTAATTCTTCTCCTCCCCATACCAGGTCCTCTCATTTCTCAAACCACCTCCTCTCAAATACTTCGTGGCAGCTAACCGCTTGATAATCATCAGAAAACGTCATTTGATACCCCAAAAATCCGGCAGCATCAACTCAACGATTTCTTTGAATAACAGGCTTTTACGTGCCACCAGTCAATGGCCACGACGGGGTAAGTGCAGGAACTTCTGAATCTGAGTAATATCAATGCAATTAATCCGGAATCTTTTGGACAGTGACTTTAACTCTTTTTCTGTCATTATCTCAAAGTTGCAGGTTTTCAGGTCTATCCCTGATGCTTGCGACAGTTTCATCATTATTTGATATGCCCTGTAATCTTCATAGTCCTCCCTTATCTCGTGATCCGTTCCGGAATAAGCTTTAGCGGCTATTACTGCATTTTCTACATCTCCATCGTACAATTCCCCTATGTTATTGTAATCAAGGAAATTATGAAGAGACAGTATAAGGTCCGTCAGCTGTAAAACCTCTTCTGGGGAAAGTGTCTTGAAAAGTACTCTTTGCCTGTTGTACGTCAGAGGCAAAGAGTTGTTGAAATAGTACTTTAGCATTTTGACTGACCTGCGAAGCCTGCGAGACGCCTTATTCAGTACTATCTTTTCGGAGAACGGATAACTAGTGTGCCTATAGGCCATCAGATTCCATTTATACTGGTCGACGCTATTGGAAAGACGCCCCACTATAGGATTATTGAGAATATATACGATATTCTCCCTGATCTTTTTTGCAACACTCTTGGGCGCAAATCCAAACGGTTTCTCAAATAGAGGTCCGGTCCTGTTATGTTCAGCATTATAACTCTTTGTGAATAAATTGTTAAGGTCTCTGTGAAAAGAGAAGAAATCTTCTTGGGAATGTGCCTGCTCGTTGGAATGAATATGGTTGGGCATAATGGTAAATGCCCTTGTGACTATTCCGTATTTCCGGGAAAGATGATAATAGAGTGTAATGTAGAATATGCAGTCTTGAACAGAATAGAATATGATATTACCACCTATTCCTTTGCAGTACACATGATGCGTACTTATTTTCTTGTATTTCCTATATTCCTTGCCCATCTACCAACTGCACAATAGTAACACTGCAAAGATAAAAAAAGATCCCTCCCGCCCATCTCGTCCAACTAAAGATAAACGTTTAATTTAGCGGTGGCGGCTAACCTCCTGAAAACCAACAGAAAACACTCACCAATACCCTCAGAATTCAAGGGTATTAACTCTGTGATTTAATTGATTATCGGTACTTTAAGCGCCACCTGTCAGGAGAGGATGCGTTCCGGATTCGAGGTTGGCTCCGGAGGCAGGGGATTAGTCCTTGAGGACGGAGCCGCCGGGGATGAGGGTGGGCTTGAGGACTATGGAGCGGCCGGTGGATTTGTTCTCTATCATATCGTGGAGGATGTCCACGGCGTTTTCTCCGAATTCCTTCTGTGGCTGAAGGATATGGGCTACGGATGTGGAGAACAACCGGTAGATCTGGCTTTTGTCAAAACCTATCACGGCAAGGTCCTGAGGTACCTGCAGGCCCTTTTTCTTGATGAACATAAGGGCGGCGGCAGACAGGGAGTAGGTTGGGAGGAATATTGCCTCCACGCCTCTGGAGACCATATCCTGGATTATGATCTCTATGTCGTGGTCCACGGTCTCGTAGGTGGTGTGGTGGACTTTGCGGAAGTCCGACAACCCGTGCGCTTCCATTGTCTGGGAATATCCCACTTCCCTTTCCTTCAGGGAGGAGATGGCCAGGGTGTAGGATATCATCTCTATCTTCTTGAAGCCGTGGCGGATGAATTCCTCGGTGGCCATGCGGCCGGCTTCCTGGTCATCCAGGATGACCTTGCCCACGCCGTCCAGCCCCTCGATGTCCCTGTCCAGGAGGACTACCGGGACGCCCAGGTCCGTGGCCTTGCGGATGGCTTTCTCTCCGCCCGCTACCGGGGCTACGATTATGCCATCCACGTTATACGCCAGTACGGCGTCCATCACGTCCCCCAGCTTGGCGGCGTTCTCGTCCGAGCTGCCAAAGAGGACGGTATATCCGTACAGGTTGGACCTGTCCTCGATATACCGGGCCAGCCCGGCGAAGAACTTGTTGGAGATGTCCGTAGGGATTACCGCTATGGTGTTGGTGCGGCCGCTGCGGAGCGAAGCGGCTGCAGGGTTGCGCTTGTAGCCCAACCGCTTGGCCACTTCAAGCACCTTTTCCGCCGTCTCCGCGCTCACCGGGCAGTCAAGCCGCCCGTCTTCGCGCACCTTGGCGTTCATCACAAACGACACCAGCGTAACGGATACGCCGGCCTCTTTTGCTACGTCTTTTATGGTAATCCTTTTCATCTCCCTAACAAAAATAAGCAAAAAAAAGGGGGAGTCAAATATCGACACCCCCTTAATTCATAGCTTGAATATCTCTTATTCAGCCTTTGTCTCTTCTGCAGGTGCTTCAGCAGGCTCAGCCTTGGCTGCCGCCTTCTTGGCTCCGCCGCGGCGGGTGCTCTTCTTAGCCTCCTTGGGAGCGGCTGCGAGAGCGGCCTCGTTGAAGTCTACCAGCTCGATGAGGGATGTGTCAGCTGCGTCGCCCTGGCGGAAACCAAGGTGAAGTACGCGGGTGTATCCTCCCGGACGGTTTGCGATCTTAGGCGCAATTGTGCGGAAAAGCTCGGATACAGCGGCCTTGTCTTTCAGGTAGCTGAATACGACGCGGCGTGAGTGTGTGGTATCCTCTTTGGACTTGGTGATGAGAGGTTCAACATACATCTTCAAAGCCTTTGCCTTTGCAGTTGTGGTTACAATTCTCTTATTGAGGATAAGGGAAGAGGCCATATTTGCAAGAAGCGCCTTGCGGTGTCCGCTCTGACGTCCAAGATGGTTGATTGCTTTGTTATGTCTCATTATACAACGGTCTTTTTCTTAGGTTCAATATTATACTTGGTAACATCCATACCAAATGAGAGCTTCAGTTTCTCTACAAGCACGTCTATCTCGTTGAGAGACTTCCTTCCAAAGTTGCGGAACTTCATAAGCTCGCTCCTTGAGTAGGAAACCAGGTCTGCGAAGGTGTCAATGTCGGCAGCCTTCAGGCAGTTGAATGCCCTTACGGAGAGTCCCATGTCAGAAAGCTTGGTGAGAAGGAGATGCCTCATACGGAGGGCCTCTTCGTCAAGCTCCTTGGACTCAACCTCGGTGGCGTTCTCCAGCGAGAGTTTCTTGTCGTCTGTGAAGAGTTTGAAGTGATAGATAAGGATGTTTGCCGCATCCTGAAGAGCAGAGCTAGGAGATACGGAACCGTCGGTTTCGATCTCTATGTTCAGCTTCTCATAGTCGGTCTTCTGTTCAACTCGCCAGTTCTCCACTGTCCAGTTCACTTTGCGGATAGGGGTGTAGATTGCGTCAACGGCAATTGTGCCGATGGCCGCGTTCTCGTCCCTGAGTTCCTCGGCGGGAACAAATCCGCGGCCCTTGGTGATCTCCAGCGCGATCTCAAGACGTACTGAAGGCTCAAGGGTGCAGATGTGCTGCTGTGGATTCAACACCTTAAAAGAAGACAATCCCTTGGAAATATCCTCTGCGGTAAACTCCTGCTTGCCGCTAATTACAATGTTTGCTGTCTCGCCCTCGGCTGTTTCAACCATCCTCTTGAGCCTTACTTTCTTAAGGTTAAGGATGATGTCCTGCATGCCCTCAATGACTCCCGGGATTGTTGCGAACTCCTGGTCCACGCCGGAAATCTTGATCTGACTGATAGCAAAGCCCTCCAGAGAAGCCAATAATATCCTGCGCAGCGCGTTGCCTATTGTCTGTCCGTAGCCAGGCTCAAGGGGCCTGAACTCGAAACGGCCGTAGGTGTCGGTTGCTTCAAGCATTATCACCTTATCCGGTTTCTGAAATGCTAAGATTGCCATATTACTTTTGTTTTGGTGTTAACTGTTACTTGGAATAGAGGTCGACGATAAGCTGCTCGTTGATATTCTCAGGTATCTCTTCGCGGGTAGGCATATTGAGGAACTTTCCACAGAGGGCCTTTGCGTCGAACTCGAGCCACGCATACTTGGAAGCGTTGGCAACGCTGTTCAGGATAACCTCCATGCTCTTGTCCTTCTCCCTTACTGCTACATAGTCGCCAGGTTTAACCTGTGCTGACGGAATGCTGCATACGTTACCGTTGAGAGTGATGTGGTGATGGGAAACAAGCTGACGTGCAGCAGCCCTTGAAGGAGCGATTCCAAGACGATAAACCACGTTGTCAAGCCTTGACTCGAGGAGGAATATGAGGTTCTCACCCTTCTGTCCGGCCATACGGGTAGCCTTGTCGTAAGTGTTGCGGAACTGACGCTCCAGAACACCGTACATATATTTAACTTTCTGCTTCTCTTTGAGCTGGATTCCGTAATCCTTCTGTTTCTTGCGCTTTCCGGACAGTCCGTGCTGTCCCGGAGGATAATTTCTCTTCTCGAAATCCTTGTCGGCGCCAAAGATGGGCTCACCGAACTTACGCGCGATCTTAGTACTGGGACCAGTATATCTTGCCATAGTAATTTCTTTTTAAGGTTAAACTTTACGACGGCCTTTTGGTCTGCATCCGTTATGAGGCATAGGGGTAACGTCAATGATCTCGGTTACGATGATGCCTGCATTGTTGATGGTTCTGATAGCGGACTCACGGCCTGCTCCCGGACCCTTTACATAAGCCTTTACTTTACGGAGACCAGCATCGTATGCGGTCTTTGAAGCATCCTCTGCTGCCATCTGCGCTGCATACGGAGTGTTCTTCTTTGAACCCCTGAAGCCGCACTTTCCAGCTGAAGACCAACTGATAACCTGTCCCTGTGCGTTTGTGAGGGACACGATAACGTTGTTGAAGGTTGATGAAATATGGGCCTCACCATAAGCGTCAACCTTGACAACTCTTTTGCTTGTTGTAGATTTCTTTGCCATAATTCATCAATTTTTACTTGGTTGCCTTCTTCTTGTTGGCAACAGTCTTCTTCCTACCCTTACGTGTACGGGCGTTGTTCTTGGTGCTCTGGCCGCGGACGGGAAGACCAATCCTGTGACGGATTCCCCTGTAGCAACCAATGTCCATAAGACGTTTGATGTTCATCTGAACGGTGGAACGGAGCTCACCCTCGATGAGGTAGTTGTTTCCTACCTCTGCACGGATGGCTGCGATCTGGGTATCATCCCAATCGCCAACTTTGATGGCGCGGTCGATACCGCATGCGTCCAGGATCTTCTGAGCAGAACTGCGACCGATTCCGAAGATATAGGTAAGACCTACTTCTCCTCTTTTGTTGTTCGGTAAATCAACACCGGCTATTCTTGCCATAATTTATACTTAACTTAATTTGTTATACAACTGAATATTATCCCTGACGCATCTTGAACTTGGGGTTCTTCTTGCAGATGACATAAAGGCGGCCCTTACGTCTAACTATCTTGCAATCTTCGCTGCGCTTTTTGATGGATGTCTTGACTTTCATATTGCTGAATTTTTTATTTGTATCTGAAAGATATTCTGCCTTTGGTTAAATCGTACGGTGAAATTTCAACTTTAACTCTGTCTCCAAGAAGGATATGGATAAAGTTCATTCTCATCTTACCTGAAATGTTGCAGAGCAGTACGTGTCCGTTTTCCAGCTCCACTTTGAACATTGCGTTAGGAAGAGTCTCGATGACTTTTCCATCCTGTTCTATTGCTACTTGTTTTGACATCTATTATTAATTAAAATTTACACTAAAATTTAATCTTACCATCTTTCTCGATATAATCGAAGGTGGACAGTTGTTCGGCTTGGCCTTTCCGGACAACAACCGTAAGTTCGTAGTGAGCAGAGTTCCTGCGGTCCGAAGTGTGCACTGCCCAGCCATTCCTGTCCAGATAGACACTCTTGTTTCCCGCGTTTACCATAGGCTCAATACATATTGTCATTCCATTGATCAGTTTTGCACCCTTGCCCCTCTTTCCAAAGTTTGGAACTCCGGGGTTCTCGTGCATCCCCTTTCCAATTCCGTGGCCCTCCAATTCGCGAACCACGGAGAACCCGAACGACTCAACGTACGTTTGCACCGCGTGTCCTATATCTCCAACCCTATTCCCTTCTACAGCTGCCTCTATTCCTTTATAGAGCGAGGCCTTGGTTACATCCAGGAGCTTGCGGGTGGCCGCGTCAATCTCCCCTACCGGGAAGGTGTAAGCGGAATCCCCGTTGTATCCCTTGTATAACGTTCCTATATCTGCGGTCACAATGTCGCCCTCCTTGAGGACGTAGTCTGACGGAAATCCGTGGACCACCACATCGTTGACCGAGGTACAGATCGCTGCAGGGAAGCCTTCGAAACCGAGGAAACTTGGTACGGCGCCGTTGTCGCGGATAAAAGTCTCAGCTACCCTATTCAACTCTTTAGTTGTCACACCAGGGGCAACTGCCTTACCGACTTCCGCCAAGGTCTTTGAGACCAGGATGGCATTCTCACGCAACAGCGCTATCTCTTCCTCTGTTTTAGGCTCAACCATCTTACCTTGTCATTATGTCAATTACATTCCTGAGCGTCCGGTAAGGCGGCCGGTCTTCATAAGGCCGTCATAGTGACGCATCAGCAAATAACCTTCTATCTGCTGGAGGGTATCCAGAACCACACCCACAAGGATCAGCAGTGAAGTACCGCCGAAGAAGCTTGCGAACTGGTTGTTGACTCCGAGCAACATTGCGAATGCCGGGAGGATAGAAATGAGTGCCAGGAAGATAGATCCAGGAAGGGTAACCTTTGACATAATGGAGTCAAGGTACTCTACGGTCTTCTTGCCAGGTTTCACTCCCGGAATGAAGCCACCGTTCTTCTTCATTTCCTCTGCCATCATTGTAGGATTTACGGTAACGGCAGTGTAGAAATATGTGAAGATGATGACCATAAGGGCGAATACGAAGTTATACCAGAATCCGGTATAATTGCTGAGAGCAGCCGCAATGCCCCTGGTTGCATCGAAACGGGAGAAAAGCATAGGGAAGAGCATCAGAGCCTGGGCGAAGATGATTGGCATAACGCCGGCTGCGTTGATCTTCAGGGGGATGTACTGGCGGACGCCGCCGTACTGCCTGTTGCCTACTATTCTCTTGGCGTACTGTACAGGAACCCTTCTCACGCCCTGAACCAGCATAATAGCTGCAACGAGCACGAAGAACCATACTATGAATTCTACGATGAGGAGAAGGAATCCTCCGTTTGTGGTTGCAAGTTTCTCACTTACCTCAGCAGCGATTGCGTAAGGGAAGCGGGCGATGATACCGATCATAATGATCAGGGAGATACCATTGCCAATACCGCGGTCTGTAATGCGCTCTCCAAGCCACATCACGAACATTGATCCGGCCATAAGGATGATGGTGGAAACAATGTTGAACATGAAGTTGCTCCAGCCAAGCTGGGAGGTGGCTACGAAAGCCGCTCCCGGGATCTGGCTGTGGATGGAAGCCATATAAGCAGGGCCCTGGATGCAGAGAATCAGGATAGTCAGGTACCTGGTAAGCTGATTCATCTTCTTGATTCCGCTCTGTCCTTCCATCTGAAGTTTACGGAAGTACGGAACGAATACTCCAAGGAGCTGGATTACGATGGATGCCGAGATGTAAGGCATCACACCCAGCGCAAAGATGGAGGCGTTGCCGAACGCTCCTCCGGAGAACATATTCAGGAGGCCGATAAGGCCGCTCTGGGTGTTGCTCTGAAGGTTTGCGAGCATAGTGGCGTCGATTCCCGGAAGGACGATGAAGCATCCCAGACGGTACACCAGTATCAGGAGAACGGTGTAAACGATCCTCTTGCGCAACTCCTCAATCTTGAAGATATTCTTGATTGTCTCAATTAATTTCTTCATGCTGCTTTATTCTATTACAGTTGCGGTGCCTCCTGCAGCCTGGATCTTCTCTGTGGCTGACTTTGAGAATGCGTTTGCAACTACGTTAACTGCTTTTGTAATCTCTCCCTTTCCAAGGACCTTTACAATCTCGTTCTTGGAAATGATTCCTGCGGTGAACAGATCGTCGATTGTTACCTCGTTGAGGTCTGCGTCAACTGCCAGGGCGTTGATAACGGAAAGATTAACCGGCTTGTACTCTACCCTTGTAGGGTTCTTGAAGCCGAATTTAGGAAGACGGCGCTGGATAGGCATCTGGCCTCCCTCGAAACCGATCTTGTGTGAATAGCCAGAACGGGACTTGGCTCCGTTCATACCACGGGTGGCTGTTCCACCGTGTCCGGATCCTTCTCCGCGGCCTACTCGCTTGGATGCCTTGGTCGCACCCTTTGCTGGTTTAAGATTTTCAAGTTTCATCTGTCAGTCCTCCTAGTTAAATTTCTTCTACTTTGACAAGATGGGCGATCTTGGCTACCTGTCCCATTGTGATAGGAGTCTTCTCAACCTCAACTGTCTGGTTCATCTT
>JAGCYZ010000104.1 GCA_017960545.1 Bacteroidales bacterium | reverse complement strand
TCCATATGCATGATGGCAACGCCCTCGCGGACGTCGTCCGCGCCGTAGCAGCGTACGCCGCCGCGAACACCCTCTGAGTACTTGGTCTCGGAGATGATGTTCACTTTTCCGGTGAAGTAGTCGAACTCTGTCTGTACATAGGTGAATCCGTTGATGCGGGAGATGATCTTGGCAGCGTCCTTTCCAAGTCCGTTAAGGATAACGCGGAGAGGTTTCTGGCGTACCTTGTTGGCCATCTCGGCAATCTTGATGGCGCCTTCTGCGGCTGCGTAGGACTCGTGTCCTGCGAGGAAAGCGAAGCAGGAGGTCTCCTCGCGGAGAAGCCTGGCTGCGAGGTTTCCGTGTCCGAGACCTACCTTGCGGTCGTCAGCTACGGATCCGGGGATGCAGAAAGCCTGGAGGCCTTCGCCGATAGCCTCGGCTGCCTCGGCAGCATTCTTAACGCCCTTCTTGATGGCGATTGCAGCGCCAATTACGTAAGCCCACTTTGCATTCTCAAAGCAGATTTTCTGTGTGTCTTCACACATCTTGTAAGGATCGAGGCCCTTTGCATCGCAAATGGCTTTTGCCTCGTCAATGTCCTTGATACCATATTTGTTCAGAGCAGCATTGATCTGATCAATGCGACGCTCGTAGCTTTCGAAAAGTGCCATAGTCTCTTACTCTTTACGTGGATCGATATATTTAACGGCTTCAGCAAAGCGGCCATAGGTACCTTTTGCCTTCTCAATTGCCTCAGGGCCTGTTGCACCGGCCTTGAGTGCGTCCATAAGCTTGCCAAGGTTAACGAACTCGTAACCGATAACCTCGTTGTTGGCATCAAGGGCCATACGGGTGCAGTATCCTTCTGTCATCTCAAGATAACGGCTTCCCTTTGCCTTGGTTCCGTACATTGTACCAACCTGGCTGCGGAGGTTCTTTCCCAGGTCCTCGAGTGAGCCGCCCACTGCAAGGCCGCCCTCTGAGAAAGCGGACTGGGTGCGTCCGTAAACGATCTGGAGGAAGAGCTCGCGCATTGCGGTGTTGATGGCATCGCATACGAGGTCTGTGTTGAGAGCCTCAAGGAGGGTCTTTCCAGGGAGGATCTCAGAAGCCATAGCTGCTGAGTGGGTCATACCTGAGCATCCGATAGTCTCTACCAGGGCCTCCTCGATGATACCGTCCTTAACGTTGAGGGTAAGCTTGCAGCATCCCTGCTGGGGAGCGCACCAGCCAATACCGTGGGTAAGACCGGAAACGTCCTTGATTTCTTTTACGTGCACCCATTTTCCCTCTTCAGGAATAGGAGCATTGGCGTGATTGGCGCCTTTGGCAACGCAGCACATCTGCTGCACTTCTTTTGTGTAAATCATAACTATTTTGAATTCAAAATTTTTTTTGAGTCATAAATCTCACAAATATAACAATTTTAGCGGATATACTCATCTTTAATGTAATCTGCGACAATTCTTGCAGCAATTCCCACAGTTGCGGCGCAAGGGCGCGTTTTGTAGTATTCAGGCGTCCGCGCGGAAGGCATAGGGCTCTCCATAGGAGCGCCCGGCTCCGGCTTGCGAAGGCCCAGGATTTCCCTGCACACTATGCTCCCCTTCTGTTCCTTGAAGGCCGAAGCGAAGCGCTGCACCAGGGCGTAGTTGTCCCGGCGCTGCTGCATATCGGAAGGATCCTCCGCAGGCGACAGGAATCCCGCTATCATTGCCATTGCGCTTACCGTACCGCAGACCTCGCGCATACGCGCTATGCCTCCGCCAAAGCCGGAGGCCACGCGCAGCAGCGCGCTCCGCTCCACATCCAGCACATCCTCAAAGGCCAACAGCACCGCCTGGCAGCAGTTATAACCCTCCATAAAGAGCTTCTCCGCCGCTTCCTGCCTCTGCTCGGGAATGATATCTGCCGGCAACCTCATTATACGCCGCTGAATGAGCTGAATCCTCCGTCAATGGGAAGGATGACTCCTGTAACGAAGGTGGCCGCGTCGCTGCAAAGGAACTGCGCGGCTCCATTAAGCTCGTTGATATCTCCGAAACGCCTCATAGGGGTCTTGGCTATGATCTTGAACGAGCGCGGAGTATAGCTTCCGTCCTCTTTCAGGAGGGCTGCCCTGTTCTGCTTGCCGATGAAGAATCCCGGGGCAAGGGCGTTCACGCGGATCTTCTCGCCATACTTGATGGCCATATCCTGTGCCAGCCAGCGGGTGAAATTGGAAACGCCTTCCTTTGCGGCGCCATATCCTGCAACCCTTGAAAGGGCGTCATAAGCGGCCATCGAAGAGATATTCAGGACGCAACCATAGCCTTGCTTTGCAAAAATCCTTGTGAACACCAGGCAGGGATATACGGTTCCGTTAAGGTTAAGGTTGATGACCTTCTCCCAGTCTTCCAGCTTCATATCCCAGATGTTCTGGTCGTCCATTATCGTTGCTCCGGGAACGTTTCCGCCGGCCACGTTGATAAGGATGTCTATCTTGCCGTACTTGGAAACCACTTCGTCCGCAATGCCGTTGAGCACTTCCTTGTCCATAACGTTGCAGGCGTAGGCGCAGGGATTGCCACCCAGGGCCTTGAGGCTCTCAAGGGTTGGATCCACCTGCTCGGGACGGTGAACAAGGGCCACTACGTCAGCCCCCTGGGATGCAAAATGACGGGCGAGGGATCCACCCAATACTCCGGCGGCGCCAGTGATCACGGCCACCTTTCCCTCAACTGAAAACATCTCGTTCATAGTATCATTTATTTAATTGTTTTTCTCTCTTTACCGCAGCCATCATACCTTCCACCTGCCCCAGGGCCAGCATCCGTCCGTGGAAGCCGTATCCAGGGTTGTAGCCCACCGCCTGGTCCCCCAGCATCGTCTTGCCGTGGTCCACCCTCATAGGGAGGGAATCCGGACAGTCTGAGAATATACGGATGAGTTCCACCAGGTCCACCCTGCCCGCGGTGTGCGGCGCCTCCACGAAATCTCCTCCCGGGAGGAGATTGCAAGAGCGCAAGTGCACGAAGCGGGTGCGCGGCGCGAACTCCCGCGCCATGGCCTCCACATTGTTATGCGCCCCGGAGGAAAGCGACCCGGCGCAGAACGTGAGGCCGTTGTGCGGATTTGGCACCGCATCCAGTATCCAGCGGATATCGGCGGCGTCGCAGCAGATCCGGGGCATCCCGAACACCGGCATCGGCGGGTCGTCCGGATGGATGCACATATCTATGCACCACTTGTCGCAGACGGGCATTATGGCCTCCAGGAAATATTTCAGGTTCTCCCGGAGCTGCTCTTTTGAAACACCCTCATACGGCTTCATCAAGGCCCTGAAACGCTCCACGGGCGAGCCTTGGGCGGAGCCCAGCGGCCCGTTTATGAAGCCCTGCGTCTTGGTGATTATGGTATCTATCAGCTGTTGTCTGTCGCTCTCCGTCATTGTCCCGGCCAGTTCATCGGCCTTGGCAAGGACCTCGGGAGGGAAATCCTCCCTGGCACCTTCCCTTTCAAGGATATAGATGTCAAAGAAAGCGAACTTTGCATAATTGAAATACAGGCTGAAGGTGCCGTCCGGCATAGGATGCTCCAGTTCCGTCCGCACCCAGTCAATGACCGGCATAAAGTTGTAGCATACGGTCTTTATCCCGCACCGCCCAAGGTTCTCCAGGCTCTGTATGTAATTGTCTATGAGATTGTCGCGCTCCGGGCCGGCATACTTGATCTGCTCGCTAACCGGAAGGCTCTCCACCACGGACCATTCCATTCCGTGGCTTTCGATAAGTTCCTTGGCGGCGGAAATGCGATGAATGGGCCACACTTCCCCGGAAGGGATGTCGTGAAGGGCGGTGACCACGCCTTCCACGCCAATCTGGCGCATCATATCCAGGGTCACCTTGTCACCGGGCCCGAACCACCTCCAAGTCTTTGTCATATCCTAGTACAATTCCATCATATCCGGGGTGAATCCCTGCTGGATCTGCTGTGCTATCATCAGCGCGCACTCCTTCTTGCTGTACCCGAAGGCGTTTGCCCCTATCTCAAAGATGAAGTTCATCTCCTCCATTGACAGGGAGTTGTCCGCAATGATAAGGTTGATGATATATCGCAGCATAGGCTCCCTGTAGCCGGGCTCTATGCTCATTATCTTTGCAACGGACTCGTTCAGGACAGTGGCTACATCCTGCTTGCTGATGGCCTTGAGATACTCTTTGGCGAATATCTGCTGCGCGGACAGCTGCTCCAGGATAGAATTGATCTCCACGTCCGTGATCTTCCCGTCTATGTTGGCGGCGATGAGGCCTGCGCTGGCAATGAAATCGGACATAGGCTTGTCAATCTCAGAGGTACCCACCTTGAGAAGGATGTCCGTCAGTTCCGTCATACCCTTCTTGAGCGCCCTTTCTGACTTGCTGGTGGCGTAAAGCCTCAGTCCCTCAACCCTGATTGGATTGACCGGATGGCTGTCAAGGCTCACGCCCTTGTCGGAGAGGAAGTATTCCAGATGACGGCGGTTCTCCTCCAACAACACGTCCAGTTTGACGTTCATCTTGGTTATGTCAAGGCCGGAAGACATCTTGTAGAAAGCGCTCACGCAGGCCGCAAGGTCTCCGCAGGCAAGGTATCCATAACGGTCCGCCTCCAGTTCCGCCAACTGGCTCCAAAGCCTCACTTTGTGCTGCAGGCCAAGCGGCATCAGCCCCGGCTGCGGGTACACGAAGTTCAGGAGCCCGTTCATCTTGGAATCGTGGTTGATCAGGTGACCGAGTTCGTGTCCCAGGACAAACTTCACTTCCTGGTCCGTCATAAGGGTGAGCAGGGCGGAGTTGACGTTCACTATGCTGGGCCTGTCGTCATTCTCAATGGAAACGGAAAAGGCGTTTACGCTGCTGTTTCCGGTTACGTAGAAGTCAATTGGGTCAGTATATCCAAGAGCCTGCTTAACCTCCTCGAAAATGCCGCAAAGATGGTCAAGAAGGGGTCTTTCCACCTTGAGGCTGTGGCCTTCCATCACGCTGCGGAAGTATGTTCCGGTATCCGAGGAGTCCGCCAGGCGGATAAGTTCGTCTATGGCGCTTCCCTGAAGGGCGTTGTAAATATTGTCGCGCATCTTCTGCTCCAGGGGAATCTTGGGAGGCAGATGCGACGGGGCCTTGCCCTGCGCCGCGGCCGCGCCTTCACTCTCTTCCAGAGAGGCCGGCGCCGGCGCCTTGTCCGGCAGGACGGCTTCGTTCAACCTGCTTTCGATGACGTTTCCAAGGCCAATGCGGTGTACATCCAGCGTTACCGGCTTGCCGGTCTTGAGGGATGTGTATTTGAAGGTCTTCCCTGTATTCCAGTCCTTGACCTGGTACGTTTCAAACGCCTTGATTCCAAAGGTCACGGTTCCCGCATAGCCAATGGCATACAGTTTCTTGAAGGAATCCGTGAGGATCTTTCCGTGCTTGTTAGGGAATGCGCTGTCCACGGAAGGAGTCTTGAAAATGTCCAGATATGTGACTCCGGACTCCTCTATCTCGTCCATCATCTTGGTTATGATGTCGTCCGGCAGGGGAATCTTTATGGTATCTTCCTCCGTCTCAACCTTGTTCACGGGAAATTCGTACGCATCCGGGAGATGGTCAGGGTCAAATTCCGGGGCGTCGAAATACTTTATCCCGGTATCGTAATCCACCTTCTGGGGCTCGTTGAAAAGGCGTGGGTTCTCAAAGATGAAGGACCAGCCTTCTCCCTCGTCCCAGCCGGATTCGGTGTCGCCCTGGATATCCACCAGGTCCGCGTAACCTATGGCCATCCCCGGGGTGAAATCCTGCAGCTTGAATGGTATGTTGCCAAACAGGGTATGGTTGTGTATCTCATTGGCGAACTCATAGGGAATGGTCTCCAGGAAATTGGCGGGGACCTTGTCCGGCCCGGCCACAATGAGGATCTTTCCCCTGTAGTCTATCTTCCAGGAATGATTGTCTACGTCCTTGACGCCCATACAGATAAGGCCTGCCCAAGGTTGCGGGACTACCAATGCTTTCATATATCGCTTGAACTGTTATTTGTTTATTTATGCTTGCTGTGCCACATTCCGTACACTTCGCTCACGTTTCCGGCAGTTATGAAGGCGTGCCCGTCAAGGCGCCTTGCCATTTCCATCACCTTGGCGAACTCGTCCTGGGTGAGGAGAGCCTGGATTTCCATCTGCTTCTGGCCGCTGAAGCCTCCTGTAACCTCATAGAGGCTGCAGCCGCGCTGAAGGTCTTCTATTATGAACTTGCGTATGGCTTCGTGCTCGGAGGAAATGATACATACCCTCTTGCGCTTGTTTATGGCGGCGGTGAAATAGTCAACCACTATACCGTTGATCCAGGTACCTATGAGACCTATGAGCACAAGGCGCACAGGGTTCACGGAAAGGGCGCTGAGGCCTATCAACGCCCCTGCAATGGTAATGCAGGTGCCTATGTCCATATGGAAGAACTTGTTGACCAGCTTGGCCAGGATGTCCAGGCCTCCCGTGGAAGCGTTGATATTGAACAGGATGGCCTGCGCAATGCTGAGCAACAGCACGAACAGCAGCAGGTCGAACCAGATGTCTCCCATCACGGACGTGGAACCGTCCGCCAGAAGCCTCTCATAAGGAAGCACCCGCTCCCAGAAATCGATGCAGGGGCCAAGGATCATTGCGGTATATACGGTTTTGGCCCCGAACTCCTTTCCAATCAGAAGCCAGGCCAGGATAAGCAGCACCGCATTTATGGCCGTCACAATGACTGAAACCTTGATGATTATTCCCGCCTTGGCGAACAGGGCGCTGATAACCATTGCCAGTCCGGTCATACTGCCCACCACCAGCTGGCTGGGAAGCAGGAAGTAATAGACCGCGGCCGCGGTTACCATCATTCCAAGGGTCATTATTATGAGTTCCTTCCAGAACTTCCAGGTGCCCAAAAGTTTAAGCAGGTCTTTGACGTTCATTATTTTCCATGTTCTTTGATTACACGCAATGTCTCACCGGTATCCTCCAGGTCATAGATCTTGGGATGGGTGTCTCCCCAATAAGGAGCGTGGAGGACAAGCAGGAGTTCTCCCTCGAACGAGGTGAAAATCATTCCGTGGCCGGCGTTGGTGAGCAGCGCCTGGTCCTGCTGCCTCCAGGGGCCGGCAATCTTACCGGAATCCGATATGGCTATTCCGCAGCTGTTGTTGGTGGTCCAGATCATATAGAGCTTGTCGCTCACCTTGCTCTTGTAAAGATACGGGCCGTCGGTTACGTATCCGCTGCCGTCCGGGGGAATCACAGCCCCCCAGGTATGGTTCACGTAACTGCCCCTGAACAGGTTCTTGGGTTCTCCGTCAAGGTCAGAAAGGTCCGGCTTCAGGCGCACGTATCCCACGGCGCCGTCCGTTACCTGCACCCACTCGTGGCAATAGACCATATACGGAACTCCATCCTCCACATAGAGCGTTCCGTCTATGGTCATCATATCCGTTGGCATTGTGGAATGGGGCGCGAAGGTCTTGAACGGGCCTTCGGGAGAATCTGACACAAGGACCTGGGAGCCTCTCATCACGCGGCCGGTGCTGTACCAGTTGCGCCACTGCTCCTGGAACGGAGTGCTGGTGTCGAAGGTCTGGAACAGATAGTACTTGCCGTTGTAATAATGAAGTTCCGGCGCCCAGATGCTGTTTATGCGGATGTCTCCCCAGACGTCATCCGGGGTGGTATAGATAATGGTAGGACCCTCCCAGTGCTTGAGGTCCTTGCTCTTGTAACTCATTACGCTGCGGCCTGCGGGACCCACAAAGTAGTAGGTCTTGGAAACGGGGTCCGCAAGGATGCAGTTGTCCCTCCAGCGGAGGGAATCGATATCGTGAATGCCGTAAGGCAGTCTCCCGCGGCCTTGGGAACGGCCGGTCAGGGGAGCCATTACGGCAATCAGGAGGATAAGCCAGACAATTCTTTTCATACGGTTACCTTTTTAGTGTCCTTAAAGATAACCATTTTTCTGAAACTTATCCGCAAATCTGGATATTAAAACCTTCATCCAGCAGAGGCTGCACGGCTTTGCGCATCCGCGCCGGAGTGAACTTCAGAAGGCCCTGCTCCGGAGTGGGACGGTCTATAGTATAGACCATTATCTGCCGCGGGCGCAATTCCCTCACGATGGCCATCCAGGCATCGAGCAACTCGGGCGCGTCGGAGCGGAAAGAGGGGCTCTGAAGGAACATTGTCTGGAGACAGAAATCGCCTTGGAAACGCTTGAGCGCCTCCACTACCCTGCCAACGTCGTATCCCGGCGCCGGCTGGTTGATGAGGGCGGCCAGCCCGTTGGTGGGAGCGTCTATCTTGAGGATGGGATTGTCCACCTTGGACAGGGCCTCGAAAACCTCCGGAACGTGTACGCGGGTGGCGTTGGAAAGCACGGAAACCTTGGCCCCGGGACAGTAGGCGTCCCGAAGGGCCAGGGTGTCGTCAATTATCCGCGGAAACTCCGGATTGAGCGTGGGCTCGCCGTCGCCGCTGAAGGTAATGGAGTCAATTGAAGTGCCGTCAAGCAGGAGGGAGGCGAGCTTGTCCTCAAGCGCGCCGCGCACCTGCGCGGCAGTTGGCAGGGCCTCTCCCCCAACCCCGTCCTTGTTCCATCCGCACTCACAGTATATGCAGTCAAAGTTGCAGACCTTGCCGTTGCGGGGCAGCAGGTTGATTCCAAGCGAGTTGCCCAGCCTGCGGGAATGTATGGGGCCGAATACGGTTTCTTCTCTGAGCATATTAAAGTGCGGGTTTCATTCGTCCTCGCGGAATTCCAGGATGTCCCCCGGCTGGCAGTCCAGGGCGCTGCAGAGAGCCGCCAGCGTGGAGAACCGCACCGCCTTGGCCTTTCCCGTCTTGAGGACGGAAAGGTTGGCGGGGGTTATCCCCACTTTTGCGGCCAGCTCTCCGGAAGACATCTTCCTTCGCGCGAGCATTACGTCTATGTTAACAATTATCTGCATAGCTATTCAGCCTTTTCAGGTGCATCCTGGGCGGGCGCATCTTCCTTGGGTGCCTCTCCCTGGAGGAAATTGGGCAATGACATACCTGCCATCTTGAAGAGCTCCTGCAGCGGCGGCACGGATCCCATCATTCCGGAAATGAAGTTGGAAGTGGCGGTCTTGCCGTCCTTGGCGTTTCCGCCGTCCCATACGGTAACCTTGTCTATCTTTATACCCTTGACGGCCTCAACCTGGGTCTTAACGAGCTCAGGGAGCCTGTCGGCGATGAGCATAAGCACGGCCTTCTGGGGATCTCCGGCAGCGGCCTGCACCATCTGGTTGAATCCCTCGGCCTGCTTGGAGAGGATCTCCAGGGTACCGTTTGCCTGAGCGGCCATCTTGGCATAGATGGCATCGGCCTCTCCCTTGGCCTCGCGGCGGAGTTTCTCGGCCTCGGCCTCGGCGGCGATGATCATCTTCTGCTTCTCTATCTCGGCGGCTACGACAATGTTCGCCTGCTGGGTGGCTTTCTCCCTCTCCGCACGGGCGAGCTCGGCGTCACGCTCAGACTTGTAGGCCTCCTCGAGGGCCTTGGCGGCCTGAACCTTCTCGGCCGCAACGGCCAGCCTCTCGGCCTCCGCCTGCTTCTCACGGCGCATAGCGTCGGACTGGGCTATGGCAATCTTGGAGTTGTTTTCTCCCTCCACTGCCTTGGCGTTGGCGTCGGCGGTGTTGATACGGGTGTCGCGGTTGGTCTCGGCTATACGGATGTCCTTGTCCCTGTCGGCCTCGGCCTTACCGATCTCTCCGTAGCGGTTCTGCTCGGCAACGCTCTTCTTGGCGTCGTTGATGGCCTTTGCGGCAGCCTCTTTTCCAAGGGCCTCGATATACCCGGACTCGTCGCGGATATCGGTTACGTTCACGTTGATGAGCTTGAGGCCTATCTTGCGGAGCTCGGCCTCCACGTTGGTGCTCACGTTCGCGAGGAACTTGTCACGGTCCGCGTTGATCTCCTCGATGTCCATCGTGGCGATCACAAGACGCAGCTGTCCAAAGAGGATATCGGTTGCAATGTTGCGGATGTCATCTATCTTGAGGCCGAGGAGACGCTCCGCGGCGTTTGTCATATTCTCCGGCTCGGTGGAGATACCAACGGTGAAGCGGCAGGGCACGTCCACACGGATGTTCTGCTTTGAAAGGGCGTTGGTAAGGTTGCACTCGATGGAGATAGGAGTCAGGTCCAGGAATGCGTAGCTCTGGAAAACAGGCCAGATGAAGGATGCACCGCCGTGGATACAGCGTGCGGATGAAACAGCTCCCTGCTTGTTCTTTCCGGTTTTACCGTAGATAACCAGAATCTTGTCGGACGGGCAGCGTTTGTAGCGGGCCAGGATGGCGGTGAAGGTGACAAAAACCACCGCCACGATGATGAGTACCAGATAAAGTTCCATTGTTCAGTATGTTTAAATTATTATTGAATTCATTTCTTCCACAAGAAGGGTGTTGGGACCCACCACGTCAACCACGCGGATGTCCTTGCCCGTGGGCAGGGTGTCCCCGTCCGTAACGGCATCGTATTCGCGCACGGAATTGTTGATGGTTATCTGTACCTTTCCCTCCCCTTTCCTGCCTCCGGGGATGGCCAGATAAACCTTGCCGGTGCAGTCCACGGCGGACTTATAGACATCTATGTTGCCGGACTGCTGCATTCCCGCCAGCCATTTGAAAAGGAGCATCACCAGTATCACCAGTATGACTCCCACGATAATGGCTATCGTGAAAAGCAGTGTGTTGGACTGGATGCTCCCGCGCAGCAGGACGGCCGTCCAGCCAAAACCCAGCATGAAGTTTATGAAGTTGCGGAAAGTCAGAAGGCCCATCCCGGAACCGGCATCGGTGCCGTCGCCGGAAAAATCGCCGGAAAGGTCTCCGGGAACATCTCCTGAGAAATCACCGGAAAAATCCGTGTTAAAGTCGGAATCCGCCCCAAGGAAGGTCATAATAGTTTGTATTACAAAAATCAGCGAAGCGGAAAGGGTTATTCCCCAAAGCGCTTTCATCAATGTACTGAGTGAAGACCACCATTCAACCATAGTAAAATGTATTTGTTTCTGCAAATCTATAAATAATTATTGAAAAACAATACTTTTTTACGAAATTTTGATAAATACTATTTTTACTGTGCAGGGCGTGGATTTTTGAGAATTCTTCATTATATTTGTTTATCTGACAATTACTAAAACTAAATACCAAATCATTATGGAAGAAAACGAGAAAAAATCCGGTTTCCAGGAGACACTGGACAAAGTAGAAGATCAGTTCAAGAACGCCCCGGACTCCACAGCGGAATATGACCAGGCTGACATCAATTCCAACAAGGTGATGGCAATCCTCGCCTACATTTGGATTCTGTTCCTCATCCCGCTCCTGGTAGCCAAGAATTCAAAGTTCGCCCGTTTCCACACCAATCAGGGAATTGTCCTTTTCATAACTTCAATCCTTGTCGGTATCTTATCCTCAATCCTTTCCAAGATCCACCTCGGATTCATTGGATGGATTCTTGACGTAGTAGTATTTATCTTCGCCCTCATAGGCATCATCAACGCCGCCCAGGGAAAGGCAAAGGAACTTCCTTTCATTGGAAAGTACAGGATCCTGAAGTAGTCCTATATGAGAAAGTTCATCTACTGCATCCTGCTCCTTGCAAGCGGGATGCTTTTATCGTGCAACGGACACAAGGTTCCCACTGAGAAGGATATGGGAGCCTACCTATTTGTGTTTTTCAGCGATCCCACACACAGCATCTTCTTTGCCACCAGCCGCGACGGATACACTTTCACGGCCGTAAACGACGGCCAGCCCGTGATAGACGGAAAGGAAGTGGCGGAGCAGAAAGGCGTCCGCGACCCGCACATCACCCGCGGCCCCGACGGCGCGTTCTACCTGTCAATGACGGACCTGCACCTCAACGGCCGGCGCTTCGGCTACAGGGACACCCAGTGGCAGAGGCCCGAGAACGAATACGGCTGGGGCAACAACCGCTGCCTTGTGCTTATGAAGTCTTTCGACCTCATCAACTGGACCGTAAGCGACTACCGCATAGACCTGGCCTTCCCGGAGAACTTCGGCAACCTGGGATGCGCCTGGGCCCCCCAGACAATCTACGACCCCGTAGAGAAAAAGATGATGGTTTACTTTACCGTGCGCCTCGGAAACGGCCTCACCAACCTGTACTACGCCTACACGGACGACGAATTCACCAAGTTCGTGACCGAGCCGCAGATCCTGTTCAAGTATCCGGACCCCAAGGTGCAGATACTTGACGCGGACATCTACCCTATGCCGGACGGACGCTACTGCATGACCTACGTGGCCCAGACGGGCAAGAGCGGAGTCAAGAAGGCGTTCTCAAACTACATTAACAGGGACTATGTCTATGAACCGGATTTCGTGGACAAGGAGCCCAGGGCCTGCGAGGCCCCCAATATGTGGAAGAGGATAGGAGAAGACAAATGGGTGCTGATGTACGATTCGTTCAGCCTGCGTCCCAGCAACTTCGGCTTTGCCGAAACCACGGACTTCGTGAACTTCACGGGCCTGGGGCATTTCAACCAGGAAGGCAGCCCAATGAAGGCCACCAACTTTGTCTCGCCCAAGCACGGCACCGTAATCCAGATAACGGAAGAGGAAGCCACCCGTCTGGAAGAATACTGGAAAGAGCATTAAAAAGTAAAGGCAGGGCTATCTGAGCTCTGCCTTTACTTCTGAAATCATGCCTTTGTTCTGCTGGACGTCCGCCTCAAAGGTCTCCTTGAGGGCCAGCGCCCCGGTATCCTTTGTGGTGAACTCCCCGCAGTACGTTACTATACCCTCATTGTAATAAGTTGCCTGAAGGTATACCTTGTAGTTGCCGGCAGGAACCACCTTGCCATCCTGGTCCGTAAAGTCCCAGGTGAAGGTCTGCACTCCGCTGGAAGCCGGCGTGGCGCCTGTAAAAGCATCCATCTGGGCATCGCTGAGGCTTTCCGCCTTGACGGCCTTCACCCACGTGGGGACGCAGGTGGGGCGGAAGGTGTAGCCTCTCTGAGCCGGCTGTCCCGCGCGTGCGCGTCCCTTTGTGGTGAACGCCGTCACGAACAGGGTCTTAACCACTGCACCAGCCTCATTCTCAATCCAAACAGCATACTGGTTTGAACCAGGTCCCTGCTGCTTTTCATAGTTGAATGAGATTTCCAGCTCCTTGGGGGCTTTCCTGCCTGCGCAGGAAGCCAGAGTAAGGGCTGATATTGCAAAAAGCAATACTAAAAGGAGTTTCTTCATCTATCAATATGTTAGAATGTGTACTTGAGCATAGCCTGCAGACGGGTGTTGGTAAGCCAGCCGTCGTTGGTTCCGGTAACCTGGTAAAGGCCGGTAGCCTTGTCAAGGACGGAGCCATACTCTACGGATGTGATCTCACACTCCAGGGCCAGTGCAACCTTGCCCATATTGCGGATGATGGTAGGTGAAAGCCTGTACATCTGGCGCATCTGCTTGTAGCTGTTCTTTGAGAAATAGAGGTAGTCTGAACCGGCCACTTCCTTGGCTGTACCAAAGTTCTTCACGTATCCGGCAAAGAGAACTGCCTGCCAGGCGGAACCATAAGAGAGGCTCATCCAGGTGGAAGAGTTGCGGGTGGGAGTGAATTCCCATTCCTTGTTGTTAAGGGAAAGGGAAGAAGCGGTTACGGCGTAACCTCCGTTAAGGTTCATCTGGGAACCGTCCTGGGCGAATGTGGACTTAACCTTTGCGGTGAACAGGCCTTCCTTGTACTGGCCATACACAAATGCGGCCGCCTCGTTAACCCTCTTTCCTCCTACGAATGGCTTGAGGGAAAGGAAGTCCGCTCCAACCCTGAACAATGTGTTGCCGTAAGAGCGGCTGAGCGCGAAATAAAGCTCGGGGATTCCCGAATTCTTGATATAATCCGCAGAAGCGCCGTTAGGGCCGCAGGAAGGATACTGCATCTGCCATATTCCTGCTGCTGAGATGGACCATCCGTCATTGAGTTTCTGGTCAAACTGGACATAAGGGGTACGTCCGAAAGGTGAGAAAGGAGCTCCTGTGTTAAGGGAAATCACATCGGGAGCGTCGGTTGCCATAGGATGGACGCCCTGGCCAGCCTTTACGCTGAAGCCATTGTCCCATCCAAGGGTCATATAGGCCTGGCGGAGACGGAGCACTGCGGTTCCTGTAACGCCGCTGGGTCCGTTGTAGAAGTCTGCCTCGATCTTGGCGCCAACTTTCATACCGTTGAATTCATAGCCGCTTACATCCACGCCCACGCGGGAGGTGATGGCGGTGAAGTGGTATGACATTACGTTGCCTTCATAGTTTGCTGCGGTTGGCTTGGGTACATAGTTGAAGAGGTCAACGGTACCGGAAAGGCTCTCTTTGGTATCTACGTGCGCGTAGTTCCTGATAAAGCCGTAGAATTTGAAGTTGCTCTCGTTCTGGGCGAACGCTGCAGAGCCGCAAAGAAGAATGGCTGCTGCAAGGATAATTTTTGTCTTCATATTTAAATTAAGTGAAAAGAATCTATTTGAAAGGGAATATGACGGTAAGCCACAGATAGCCTAAAACAAAGCCTATGAGGCCAATGATTATGCCCACCCTTGCCATGTCCCTTGTCTGGACCATTCCGGTGGAACTGGCAATTGCGTTAGGAGGCGTGGAGATAGGAAGCACCATCGCTATGGAGGCGCAGGTAGCTACGAATATGATCATTGCGTGCGTTCCTCCCAATGCGGAGAAAGCAGCGTTATTTGCGGCCGCAGGGTCCGACATTCCCATTGCCACTACTATGAGGATGGGGATGAGAAGGGCTGCGGTGGCCGAGTTGCTGATGAAGTTGGAAAGGAAGTAGCAGACCAGTCCGGCAATTACAAATACCAGGAGAACCGGCAGGGTCCCAAACGGGATTGCATTGATGAGCACCTCCGCCAGGCCTGTCTGCTGCAGGTCGGTTCCCAGGGCGAAGCCTCCGGCTACGAGCCAGAGGACGTTCCAGTTTATCTCCTTGATATCGTCTTTAGTAAAAATGCCCGTTGCCGTGAACACTGCCAGCGGTATGAGTGCTACAATGTTTGAGTTTATCTTGGTTATGCTCTCCGTGGCCCACAGAAGCAGTGTAAGGAAGAAAGTGATCCATACGGTATAACTCTTCCAGTCTTTCCTAACCTGGCCTTTGGGTATCTCAAGCACCAGTTCCTTTGTCTTGAACGGGAAGAAAGCCTGGAGCAGCAGCCAGGCGATGAATATCATCACCAGCACATAAGGGATCATATGCGCAGACCACTGTGCAAAGCTCACCTCTATGCCCGCCTGGGAAAGGAAACGTACGGCGGTGGCGTTGGGAGGGGTTCCAATGGTGGTACCTATTCCTCCAAGATTGGCCGCCACGGGTATGGAGAGGGCGAGCCCCACCTTGCCCTTGTCATCGGAAGGAAGCACTGCCAGCACAGGTGCCAGAAGAGCCAGCATCATTGCCGCCGTGGCCGTATTGCTCATAAACATCGAGAATATGGCAATCACCAGCAGGAAACCCAGAAGCACCCAGCGCGGCTTGCGCCCGAAAGGCTTGAGCAGCGCCTTTGCCAGGGTGACGTCAAGGCAATACTTGGACGCCGTTATGGCAAGGGTGAATCCTCCAAGGAAGAGCATTACCACCGGATCCGCAAAGGCCGCCATTATATTGGCATAGGGGATGAGCCTGCCCGCCTCGGGATAGCAGAGGAATCCCAGTCCTTTGTCCGAAACGGTAAGCAAGGAAAGAACTATTACCAATATGGAAGTGGTCCAGTTGGGAATTATTTCGAAAATCCACATAAGGGCCGCGAAAGTGAACAGCGCGATGACCCTCTGCTGGACGATGGTGAGGTCTTCTATGCCGTAGAAACTGACTGGAACCGCCCATAGGAAAATTGTGACTATGAGCACTATGGGCAGCAGGACACAGTATTTGACGTTGAATTTCTTGTTGCTCATCTATAAAAGCGGCAAATTGCGTGTAAAGATAGGCATTATTCTCAAATAAATATTTATATTTAGCATTATGAAAAAACTATTGCCACTCCTTATGGGCCTTTTAGCCAGCGCCTGCGCAAGCAGCCAGCCTGCTCCGCAGCAAAACCTCTACCCTGTCGAATTCTACAAGACCGACAAAGGCGGCTGGGTTGAACTATCCCTCATTTACCACGGATGCGTGGCCATTTCCTACAAAGGCTTCGACATCCAGATCGACCCAGTGGCCGGACGCGGAGACAATTCCTATGACTACAGCGTATTCCCCAAGCCGGAAATGATAATGGTAACCCACGAGCACGGAGACCACTACAGCGCTCCCACCATTGAATCGCTCGAAACGGAAGGGACCCGCATCATAGTAAACCAGACGGTATTCAATTCCTTCCAAAGGGGTGAAGTACGCAAGAACGGCGATTCCGAGCAGCTCACCAAGGGCATAACCGTAGATTACGTACCCGCCTACAACATCACCCCCGGCCGCGAAAATATGCATCCCAAGGGCAACGGGAACGGATTTGTCTATGACATAGACGGTTTCCGCATCTACGTATCGGGCGACACCGAGCACATCCCGGAAATGGCCAGCCTCAAAGACATAGACGTGGCCCTGCTCTCCACAAACCAGCCCTACACAATGACGGTAGAGCAGTGCATAGCCGCCGCAAAGGTCATCAAGCCCAAGGTGCTCATTCCCTACCACCTGAGCAACACTGACCTGCAGGCCATCAAAGACGGCCTGGAAGGCAGCGGAATTGACGTACACCTGTACGAGAATCTCCGATAAGGGACTTCCTCCGGAATTTTACTTGACCCTGAGAGTGCGACCCACTCTCAGGATTGTTTTTGTAGTGATGTTGTTGAGCTTGCAAAGCGCCGATACGGTGGTGCCTTCGCGCTTGGCAAT
>JAGCYZ010000103.1 GCA_017960545.1 Bacteroidales bacterium | reverse complement strand
GTCCCTGTTCAAGAACTTCGGCACCGCGATGCTTCGTTACAAGGGGGACGAGATAGAGTTCGTGGGCGCCCGCAAGGAGTCCTATAACAGGGACTCCCGCAAGCCCATCGTGGAAGACGGGACCCTTGAGGACGACCAGCTGCGCCGTGATTTCACCATCAACGCAATGGCTTTCAGCCTGCAGGAAGACAGTTTCGGCGAACTGGTGGACCCTTTCGGAGGGATCAGGGACCTGACTGCCGGAATCATACGCACCCCGCTGGACCCTGACACCACGTATTCGGACGATCCCCTGCGGATGCTTCGGGCGATACGCTTCGCCACAAAGCTCAGCACCCCGGACCTTCAGTTCACCATAGTCCCGGAATCCCTGGAATCAATGAAGAGGATGAGGGACCGTATGGGCATCCTCTCCAAAGAAAGGATCGTGGAGGAGTTGAACAAGATCCTGGTGTGCGCAAAACCTTCCAAGGCCTTTGAACTTATGGACAGCACCGGCCTGCTGGATTACATACTCCCGCAGCTGAGCGCCTTGAAGGGTGTGGAAAGCATCGAGGGTAGAGGCCACAAGGAGAACTTCTCCCATTCCCTGCTGGTGCTTGACAATGTGTGCGCTGCGGACAACGGCCCGGAGCCCAACCTCTGGTTGCGCTGGGCCGCTCTCCTCCACGACATTGGCAAGCCCGCTTCCAAGAAGTATGTCCCCGGCATGGGATGGACCTTCCACGGGCACGACGTGATAGGGGCAAAGATGATCCCCAAGATCTTCACGGCGCTCAAGATGCCCCTGAACGAAAAGATGAAATACGTCCAGAAACTGGTGCGCCTGCACCTCAGGCCCATAGCCCTGGTGGACGACGGCGTCACGGACTCCGCCGTAAGGCGGCTCCTCTTTGACGCCGGAGACGACATTGACGACCTTATGCTCCTTTGCAACGCGGACATCACCTCGAAGAACCCCTCCAAGGTGGCCCGCCTGCACGAGAACTTCGAACTGGTCAAGCGCAAGCTGGTGGAAGTTGAACAGAAGGACGAGATCCGCAATTTCAAGAACCCGGTAACGGGAGAATACATAATGGAAGTTTACGGGATAGGCCCCTGCAAGGAAATAGGAGTGATCAAGGAATTTATCAAGGAGGCCATCCTGGACGGAGTCATAGGCAACAATTTCCCCGAAGCCGACGCACTTATGCGCCAGAAGGCCGCCGAACTTGGCCTCACAGCAAAATGATAGACAAATACATTGGCTACATAGCGGACGTACGCCGGTATTCCCAGCGCACGCAGCAGATATACAGGGACGTCCTTGAACAGTTCGCCTCCTTTGCCGATATCACCGACTTCTCCGAGGTGACGCCCACCCTGGTGCGTGCGTACGAACTCCATATCCTTGACGAAAAGAACCTGGGCGCCCGCACCGTGAACCTGCACTTGAGCGTCCTCAGCGGCTTTTTCCGATATCTTATGCACCAAGGCGTCCTTGAATCCAACCCTTGCCGCACGGTCTCCCGCCCTAAGACCGGCAAAAGGCTCGCAGACTTCTACCGGCAGGATGCTATGGAAGAGTATTTCTCTTCCACGCAGGCCTATGTCACAGAATCCGATCTGGGAATGCCCGAGCGCTACCGCAAGCGCCTGGCCCGCCTTATAATCTCCATCCTGTATGACACGGGTATGCGCCGGAGCGAACTGATCAGCCTGAAAAGGGGCGACGTGGATTTCAAAAGGAGAGTTGTGCGGGTACACGGAAAAGGAGATAAAATGCGGGAGATTCCGTTAATCCCTTCTCTTTGTGAAGAAATTTCATTATATTTACAATCGGTTGACTCAATGGTGGGGTGCGCATTTGACCTTCAGTCCCCCCTTCTGGTAACATCAAAGGGCCAGGGCCTGTACCCGGTCTATATTGACCGGACAGTCAAGGAAGAGCTGGGAAGCATCTCCTCAATCACCGGGCGCAAGTCCCCTCACGTCCTCAGGCATTCCCTCGCAACGGGCCTGCTTAACGACGGGACTGACCTGAACTCCATAAAGGAACTGCTTGGGCACTCATCCCTTGCCGCCACACAGGTCTATACGCACAATTCCATTGAGAAACTGAAAACAGTTTATGACAACGCCCATCCAAGGGCAAAAACCGGAGGTAACCATGGAGATAAAAATCAAATCCCTTAAGTTTGACGCAGACCAGAAACTCCTGGACTATGTCGAGAAAAAAGTCAAGAAACTTGAAAGGTTCTACGACGGAATCGTTAACGTTGACGTAAACCTGACCCTCCTGCAGGAGCCGGACAACAAGGACGTTAAGCTCCACGTCCACGTACCGGGAGAAGAGATGATCATCGAGCGCAATGCCAAGACCTTTGAAGAGGCCATCACGGACAGCGTGGACGCGATGAAAGAAAAGCTCACCAGGGCAAAGGAAAAACGATTTGAATAGAAGCATAAATAAAAAAAAGCGGTCCGTGAGACCGCTTTTTTTTTATATCATACAATGAATCCTAGTTCATTGAAATGGCTACGATAGAGCAAGGAGGAAGGGTAACCTCCACGCCGTCCTTGGTAACCTTGTAAGCCTTGAACTCCTTCTCAGCAACCTTGTTGGCGGTTGTACCGAAGTTGTTGTAGTCGTGTACGTCGCCGGAGGTGAGGATGGAGGCGCTGATAACCTTGCTGACTGACTTCTGGTCAAATGTAACGAGCACCTTCTTGCTGGCCTTGAGGTCTGTGTTCACAAGGTCGAAGTTCAGGACACCGTCCTTGCGGGAAGCGGTTGCGCTGACCTCGGGAACGTTTCCGCCACGGTTTGCGCGTACGCTCTTGGTGGTGACGTCAGACTCGATGAACTCAGCATCCTGGTGTACGTTGTACATCTTGAACACGTGGTAGGTAGGAGTGAGGACCATCTCGGTCTCGTTGGTAAGGATCATAGCCTGAAGTACGTTAACAACCTGTGCGATGTTGGCCATCTTGAGGCGGCGGGTGTACTTGTGGAAGATGTTGAAGTTGAGCGCTGCAACGATGGCGTCCCTGAGGGTGTTCTGCTGATAGAGGTGGCCGCGAACGGTGCCGGGCTCCTCATCGAACCAGGTTCCCCACTCGTCAAGGAGGAGGGCTACGCGTCCTGAAGGATCGTAAGAGTCCATGATGGCGATGTGCCTCTTGAGAACGGGCTCTACCTCCAGGGTCTTGGAGAGGACGTCGTAATAGAGGTCGTCGTCAAATACGGTGGCCTTTCCCTTTGATCCACTCCAGCTCATGCAGGTGTAGTAGTGCAGGGAGATTCCGCTCATGCTGTTGCCGATGGCCTTCATCAGGACCTCGGTCCAGTCATAGTCGTAGTCTGATGCACCGGAAGCGATCTTGTACAGGCGGTTTCCGCTGTAGTTGCGCAGATAGGTAGCATACCTCTTGTAAGTGTCGGAATAGTACTGGGGAGTCATGTTTCCACCGCATCCCCAGGCCTCGTTTCCAATGCCGAAGTATTTAACCTTCCAGGGCTCCTCACGGCCGTTTGCACGGCGGAGGTTAGCCATTGTGCTCTGGCTGCCTGAAGTCATGTACTCAACCCACTTTGCCATTTCCTCTACGGTTCCGCTTCCTACGTTACCGGAGATATAAGGCTCAATGCCAAGCATTTCGCAAAGGTTGAGGAATTCGTGTGTACCAAAGGAGTTGTCCTCCATCGTGCCGCCCCAGTTGTTGTTGCTGATCTTGGCGCGGCTCTCGAGAGGGCCGATTCCGTCCATCCAGTGATAGTCGTCGGCGAAGCATCCGCCCGGCCAGCGCATTACAGGAACCTTGAGCTCTTTGAGAGCATTGAAAACGTCCTTGCGGTAACCGTCGATGTTGGGTACGCTTGAGTCTTTGCCAACCCACAGACCGCCGTAGATACAGCGTCCGAGGTGTTCGGAGAACTGTCCATAGATCTCCTTGGGGATCTGGACACCGGTGCCGTCGTCATGGATTCTGACTGTAGCATCCTGGGCGAGGGCGCTGATGCTGAGCATAGCGGCCGCTACAAGGAAAAGTAATTTCTTCATATAAACGAAAATGGTATTTTGGTTAGTGTTATTGTGCTCTGCTATTGTTCCTTGGGCTGGAGACGGATGTCCTTGCTCTCGAACATGGCCTTGTAGTCGTCATCGGCCACGCGCTTGCACATACCCTCGAAATTGGCTCCTATCTCAAGCTGAAGCCTGGTGTAGTACATATTGCCTTCAACCGTGGAGGTAGCCTTGAGGGACAGGGTGTCCTTAACGTACACGTCTCCCTTGATGTTGCCCCACACGTCCAGGCTGGCGCAGATGATTGTGCCTATCACCCTGGCCTTCTCCCCCACTACGGCCTTGCCCTTGGTGAGGATGTCTCCCTCGAACGTACCGTCGATGCGGATATCGTTGTCAGAGTAGAAATTGCCCTTATAATATGAATGCGCCGATACGCGGCTTACTTCATTAACGTTCTGGTTGTCTGATGATGCCATAACTATATTTCAGTTTGATTTATACTAATCCTTTGCCGTGACAGTTCTTGTACTTGAGGCCGCTGCCGCAAGGGCAAGGGTCGTTCCTTCCTACTTTTTTCTCCACTTTCACGGGGGTGTTGGAGCGCTGTTCTCCGTTGGTGACCAGATCCGTGCGGCGGGTCTGGAGGTTGCTCATATCGGTCTTGCGCGGCTGGGCTTTTGCAGGCGCAGGGGTTGAGGAGTCGCGCAGGGGCACGAAACTGCGGAGCAGGAAGCTGAGCACGTCCTTGTACAGGCTCTCGAGCATTTCCGCAAAGAGGTTGTAGCTCTCGATCTTGTAGATGACGATAGGGTCTTTCTGCTCGTAGGTGGCGTTCTGGACGCTCTGCTTGAGGTCGTCCATCTCGCGCAGGTGCTCTTTCCAGTGCTCGTCTATGTAATAGAGCGTGATGACCTTGCTGACGGTCTTGGCTATTTCCTTGCCTTCGGTCTCATAGGCCTTCTTGAGGTTGACGGAGAGGGTGAGGCTCTTGCGTCCGTCGGAAACGGGGATGGCTATGTTCTGGTACATAGACCCCTGTTTCTCATAGATATCCTTGATGAACGGATAAAGCTTGGTGGAAAGATTCTCCATCCTGCGGTCATAGACTTCGCGCATATGGTCGCAGAGTTTCTGGGCTATCTCGTCTTCCTTGGCCCTGTTGTAGAACTCCTCGTCAAATCCGGTGTCAATTGACAGCTGGGCCATCACATACTCTTCAAAGTCCTTGAAGGAATACTTGCCGGCCTTCTGGAGTATGAGGCTGGAGGTATCCAGCATCATATTCATTATGTCCACCTCGATCTTGTCTCCGGAGATGGCGTCGCGGCGGAGGGTATAGACGGATGTACGCTGGTCGTTCATCACGTCGTCGTATTCGAGCAGCCTCTTACGGATTCCAAAGTTGTTCTCCTCAACCTTCTTCTGGGCCTTCTCTATGGCGCTGGACAGCATTGAGCCCTCAAGGGCCTCGTTGTCCTGCATTCCAAGCCTGTCAACCATCGCGGCGATCCTTTCGGATCCGAACAGGCGCATCAGCTTGTCCTCAAGGGACACGTAGAAGGTGGATGAACCCGGGTCTCCCTGACGTCCGGAACGGCCTCGGAGCTGACGGTCCACACGGCGTGAGTCGTGACGCTCCGTACCTATGATTGCAAGTCCTCCCGCGGCCTTGACCTCGGGCGACAGCTTGATATCCGTACCACGGCCCGCCATGTTGGTTGCGATGGTCACGGTGGAGCGCTGTCCGGCCTGGGCCACGATTTCCGCCTCGCGGGCGTGCTCCTTGGCATTGAGCACGTTGTGCTTGATGCCGCGGCGCGTGAGCAGGCGGCTCAGCAGCTCGGAAGTCTCCACGTCCGTGGTACCCACCAGCACCGGGCGGCCCTCCGCGATAAGGTTCTGCACCCTTTCTATGACAGCGTTGTACTTGGCCAGCTTGGTCTTGTATATGAGATCCTCCTGGTCATCCCTGATAACGGGACGGTTGGTAGGGATTACAACCACGTCCAACTTGTAGATGCTCCAGAATTCTCCGGCCTCCGTCTCCGCGGTACCGGTCATTCCGGACAGCTTGTGGTACATCCTGAAATAGTTCTGGAGGGTGATGGTGGCGAAGGTCTGCGTGGCGGCCTCAACCTTCACGTTCTCCTTGGCTTCCACGGCCTGGTGCAGTCCGTCGCTCCAGCGGCGGCCTTCCATTATACGGCCGGTCTGCTCGTCAACTATCTTGATCTTGTTGTCGTCTATGATGTAATCTACATCTTTCTCGAACATTGTGTACGCCTTCAGGAGCTGGATAACCGTATGGATACGCTCGCTCTTGAGGGAGAAGTCCTCCATAAGGGCGTCCTTCTTCTCCTGGCGCTCCGCCAGCGACAGGCCGCTCTTCTCTATTTCCGCAATGCCGGAACCCACGTCCGGGATCACGAAGAAGTCCTCGTCGTTGATGGCCTTGGCCAGCACCTCGTGGCCTTTCTCGGTCATATCCACGCTGTGCTGCTTCTCGTTGATGACAAAGTACAGAGGGTCCGTTACTATGTGCATCTCCCTCTCGTTGTCCTGCATATAGAAGTTCTCCACCTTCTGGAGGAGCACCTTCATTCCAGGCTCGCTGAGGAACTTGATGAGGGGCCCGTATTTGGGAAGTCCCTTGTGGACGCGCAGGAGGAGCTTTCCTCCCTCCGCCTCGTCGCCCGCGGCGATAAGTTTCTTGGCCTCGTTGAGCGTCTGGTTACAGAACTGGCGCTGGGTCGTGTACAGCCTTTCCACATAAGGGCGGAATTCCATGAACTGGGCGTCGTCCTCGGACTTGGCCACCGGTCCGGAAATGATGAGAGGGGTTCTGGCGTCGTCGATGAGCACGGAGTCAACCTCGTCCACAATTGCAAAGTGATGCTTGCGCTGGACAAGGTCGTCGATGTTCACGGCCATGTTGTCCCTGAGGTAGTCGAAACCGAACTCGTTGTTGGTTCCGAAGGTGATGTCGCACTTGTAGGCCTTCTGGCGGGCGGGGCTGTTGGGCTCGTGCTTGTCTATACAGTCAACGGAAAGGCCGTGGAACATATACAGCGGGCCCATCCACTCCGAGTCTCGCTTGGACAGGTAGTCGTTCACGGTTACAACGTGCACGCCTTTGCCGGCCAGGGCGTTGAGGAATACGGGAAGGGTTGCCACAAGGGTCTTTCCTTCTCCGGTTGCCATCTCCGCTATCTTACCCTGGTGGAGGACTATTCCTCCGATGAGCTGCACGTCATAGTGCACCATATCCCAGGTAATCTCGTTTCCTCCGGCCATCCAGTGGTTGCAGTAAACGGCCTTGTCCCCTTCTATCTTCACGAAGTCCCTGTCAACGCTCAGGTCCCTGTCGAACTGGGTGGCGGTGACCTCCGTGAATTCGTTCTCCTTGAAACGGCGGGCGGTGCTCTTTACTATTGCGAAAGCCTCCGGAAGTATCTCGTTGAGTTTTGCTTCAATTGCAGCGTCCTCTTCCTTGACAAGCTTGTCGGACTCGCTTGCAAGTTTCTCCTTGTCCTCAATGGACGCAGTCTCTATCTCCTCCTTGATCTGGGCGATGCGCTTCTCGAAAGGCTCCTCGCAGTCTATCAACGCCTTGCGGAGAGCGGCGCTGCGGGCGCGCAGTTCGTCGTTGGAGAGTTTGTCTATTTGTTCGTATTGTGCAAGAATCTTGGCCAGGACGGGCTTGATGGGTTTCATATCCCTGTCAGCCTTCGTTCCGAATATCTTGCCTATTGCAGATGCTAATGACATATCAGTTAATACCTTAAAAAATGCTGATCCGCGAACATAACGCAAATCACGCAAATTTAAGAAATAATTGTTATCTTTGCAAAGCAAACAGGCGGGATTAGCACATCGGTAGTGCATTGGCTTCCCAAGCCAAGGAGGCGGGTCCGACTCCCGTATCCCGCTCCACACACAAAAAGCCGCGGAGTCCGCGGCTTTTTCTTTTCAGACTATGTCTATTCCGTGGGCACGGCAGCCGGCCACCATCTCCGGAGGCCATATGCTTGCCTGTATCTCCCCTATGTGGGCCTTGCGCAGCAGGAACATACAAAGGCGGGACTGCCCTATTCCTCCTCCTATGGTGTACGGGAGTTTCCCTTCAAGGAGCATCCTGTGGAACATCAGAGATTCCTTGTACTCCTGTCCGCGTTCCCGCAGCTGCCTGCGGAGAGCGTCCTCGTTCACCCTTATTCCCATACTGGAAACCTCAAAGGCGTGACCCAGGACAGGATTCCAGAGCAACAGGTCCCCGTTCAGGTCCCAATCGTCATAGTCGGCGGCGCGACCGTCGTGCATTGTCCCGTCAGAGAGCTTTCCGCCAATGCCAATGATGAACACTGCCCCGAACTCTTTGGTTATCAGGTCTTCACGCTCCTTTGGAGTCTTGTCCGGATAACGCTGGAGCAGTTCCTCTGCGGTAAGGAAATAAATATCTTCCGGAAGGACCGGCACTATCTGGGGGAATTCTACGTAAATCTTGTTTTCAGTGACCTTTATGGCCTCGTAAATGCGGCGGACAATCTTCTTGAGGAAGTCCAGGTTGCGGTCCTCCTTGCGGATCACCCTCTCCCAGTCCCACTGGTCCACGTATATGGAGTGGATGTTGTCCAGTTCCTCGTCCGGGCGCAGGGCGTTCATATCGGTGTATATGCCGCGTCCCGGGGTGAGCCCCATTTCCGCCAGTTTGAAACGTTTCCATTTTGCAAGGGAGTGGACCACTTCCGCGTGCTTCTCGCCCATATCCCTGATGGGGAAAGAGACGGGCCTTTCAACGCCGTTGAGGTCGTCATTGAGACCGGTGCCGGAAAGCACTATCATAGGGGCCGTGACACGCAGCAGCGCCAACTGGGCGCTGAGGTTGGCCTGGAACATGTCTTTCACGGCCTTGATGGCCTTTTCAGTGTCCTCTACGCTGCTCAGCAGGTTTTTGTAGTCTTCAGGGTAATAAACCAACATAACACTATAACTTATCCGGGGAACAAATATACAAAATTCTTTACCAACTGAGCCTTATCAACGCCACTCCCTGCCTGGGGAGCGTGAAATCCAGGTCCAGGCGCCCGTCGCTCACGTCGCGGAACGCGGGGGACGCGTTCATCTGCAACTGGCCGCTCTGCTCCAGCGCCCTGTACTGCTCCGGCGTGGGATGCTGCGGGGAACCCATCGCCTTCCAGGCTTCGTATGAGTTGCTGTATTCATTGTCGATGCGGTACTGCGACACCAGCACTCTCTTCGCCCCAATGCCGCGGAAATTGACCGTGACCGGGGTTGCCGGGGCGGGAAGGTCGTCGTCGTGATAGTTCCAGACCATAATGGAAACGCTGTTGTCAGTGGCGTTGGCCACGGCGCTGACATCGGCATCGGCCCTGACGCTCTGCGCAAGGATGTCATCCGCGCTGACTGGCTTGGAGGACTTGACCTCCACCAGGGAGCCTCCCTGCATAAGGCCATACATCCTGAGCACGTTGAGCACGGGCTTGTCCACTCCGTTCGTCGCCAGGTCGCGGAAACCTCCGAACCAGATCTGGTCCTCGAACTCGAAGGCCCAGGCAACCGCTCCAAGGATGTTCACGCCGTGCTTGCGCGCCAGCTCATAGGTCCTTGCCCAGGTGCTGGCGGAATAGCTGGAGTACATTGTCCCGTTGCGGTATGCGTTGGACGGATGGTACTCCACGGAGCAGGCGGCGCATCCCTCAGGATCGGACTCGCCTATGACTATTGGCAGATGCTTGAACTCCGGGAACGACGCCACAACCTCGAAGCCCTTGTCTATGTTCCTGAGCTGACGCCCGATATTCATCCTGACGTGACCGTCAACCACCTGGGGGCTGCCCTTGGCGTGGAAGGCTATGAAGTCCAGCGGGGCGCCCTTCTCCCCCGTCGCATAGTTCACGCCGTCCCGGCAGTGCTCCAGGAAACGGCGGAGATAGTCCGCGGCCCGCTGGTTGGACGGGTCCGTGGTCTCAGGACCGCCCACCTTGGCGCTTGGCAGGGCGCGGCGGACTCCGTCCACGGCATAGTCGTATAGTTTGCAGTACTCCTCGTGGGTGCCGCTCCAGTAGCCGATATCGGGCTCGTTCCATACTTCCCAGTACCATTGTTCAACCTCCTCCACGCCGTAGCGGTCAATGCAGTGGAGAACCCAGTTATATACCAGGTCGCCCCACTTGGCGTAATCCTTCGGGGGCTGGGTCCAGCCGGTATAGATGCTGTTGTACTGGGTGGCGGGAGTCCAGGAATGCTTGTACGGCTCGGGTTTGATTGAGAGGGCTTCGGGCATGAAACCAATCTCAACGTACGGCTTGAGACCGCGCTGGATATAAGTATCGAAGATTTTGTCAAGGATTGTCCAGGAATAGACGGGATTTCCCTGGCTGTCTTCCGTGTATGCGTTGGTGGAGCCCCACTTGAGGGCGGCTACGCCGTCTCCGGAAGTGAGCAGGTTGTGGGCACGGACATATACCGGGACGGGACTCAGTTCCGATAGTTCCGACAGGAGCTTGGTGCCGTCTTTCATATACGTGTAGTTGGGCTCGTCATAGCCCACCCACGCCCAGATGGGCTTCATAGGTTCTATCCTGGCGCGGGCGTCAACCGTGAACAGGACCCCGGGGTCCGAGGCAACCTGGGAGTAGGCGCCGGAACACAGGCAAAAGAGGCATATCGCCGCAAGGAGAAGCTTCTTCATATTATTGTATCAATTTAGTGAGATAGTTCTTGACATAGTCCGACACATAAGCCTTGAAAGGCTCTGACTCAAGGATCCGGACCTCTTCCGCCAGACCTACCACAAAGCGGCAGGCGCCGGCGAAGCCATATACCGTAGTATCCAGGATCCAGGCGGAGCCGTCGCGGCGGCAGTCCTTGCGCGCAAGCGGGAACTCCTCAAAGAGGAGGTTCTTTGCGCGCACCGACAGCTGCAAGCGGATACGCTCGCCGCTTGTCCCGCTCATATAGAAAACGTCCTGTCCCTGGCGCTGGTGATCCTGCGGATGCGCCCAGGGAGTATCCAGCACAGTCACCTCCTCCACCCTGGAGATCTTGAAGATCTTGTTGCGGCCGTCCTCCGTGTCATAGGCCCAGAGGTCCACATAATCGGAGGTGAAGGCGAAAGGTTCCACCAGCCTGTCGCGGATCGTCCCTGAGTGTCCGGACTGATAGTTGTGCAGGAGGACCTGAAGGCCGTCCCTCATAGCCTCTCCAAGGGCCTCGATATGGGCGGCGTTGCTCTTTCCCGTTATATAATCGGCAATGGAAGTGCTGTTGTAGATAACGGACAGCTTATCTTTCAAATTGGCCTTGAGGCTGTTGGAAGGGCTCAGGCTGTCAATCAGTCCGTTCACCAGCATAGCCTCTTCCTCCGAGAAATAGATAAGCTTATCCAGGTCAGGGGCGTTTTTTGGCATCTTGCCAAGCCGGTAGATGTTGCCGTACATCTTGGTAACGGCAAAACCCGCGTTCTTGAAGGTGTCTATATAACGGTAAATGGTCCTGGGAGACATATCCAGTTTGTCAGAAAGTTCGTCAATGGAATAATTGACACTACCTGACATCATTTTCATAAGCCTCAGCAGGCGTTCTATTTTGGGCTGGTCCATATCTTTTGCACGTCAATTGACTTTTAAAGTTATGAAATTATTCTTATTTTCACGCAATAAATGCTGCTCATATGAATACCCGGTCAGACGAAAAGAAAATTGAGAAAAGAATAGAAAACAAGAACACAGCCATCATCTACCTGTTTCTGGGCATCCTGGCATTAGTCTCAATTATCTTACACTACAAGATACAAGAACCGGAATGGTTGAATCTCGCTTTTTCCAGCCTGTTTGATGCGTCCATAGCAGCGCTGGCCGTCACGGGCGTAATAGAGCTTATCACAAAGAAGGATAACGAGAAGAAGTACTCCAGAATGATCCGCGCAGCCCTTATCCCTGAGGAATGCCCTGCCGATGAGATGCCGGAGATATATGACATTTACAAAAAAGAGGAACTGCACAAGATCCTGAAAAACACAATCAAGGCATATACCGGCAATGATTATCTGTCAGACCATTATCTGTCTTTCATCGACAGTTCTTACAGTGACCTCAGAAGGGATGAGAATTATCAGGTAACGCTACGCGGGAACAATGAAGACGGAAAATTCCATATCAGGCAGCAATATAAAGCCACTTATGTCTATATAGCGCCAAAAGACGTCTCCTTCAAGGCATTCTTTGTACTTAAAAAGCATAAAAAGGACAAAAGCATAAACAGGGATCTTGACAGAATCCTCAATGACAAGAGTTATGCTTTCCGTGAAGAGATTGAAGACGAAGATTTCAATGAAACCCTTAAAGCCCTCTGCTCGGAGAACAGATACGATGAAATTCTTGATGCATTGAAATTCAAGCTGTCATTCTTTGACAAGAGCGGGAATGAGAACAAGGTGTTGAGAGAGAATATCATTGTAGAGCCCAAAAAGAAAATTAAGACGGAAGCGGATGAAGCAAACGATTATTACGGAATAGAGATCCGCGTCCCTTCATATAAGGACGATTTCGTTTTTCCTGACAAATCCTCAAACGACAAAGGCCGTTATTATGAGAAGGAGGGCTATGTCCGCTCAAGCATGTATCTGGAGATAGACTATCCGGTTCCGGATAAAATGAACAATTTCTATCTGATCTATCCCAGGCCTACAATATCCTCAAGGTTTACACTAACTTTCGAAGACATTCCGGGTTACAGGCACGATAAAGTAAGTTTCATGCCGTTCCTTACATACATCAAGGACGGCAAGGACAGTTGGGACGGAAAGGTAATTGCTGACGGCAATCACTTCACCTTGAACGCCCAGGGACTTATCCTGCCCCGTTCAGGCGTCTCTTTCTCCTGGAATTTCCGCAAGAGCCTTTCAAGGATTGAGCAGAGTATGGTAGATCATAATCTGGTTGACATACAGAGCGTAAACAAGGACATTGATGTCAAACTTGTGTACAGCACTGCTGACAATTTCGCTGGTGAAGACCTATATGGAGGTATGGAAAAGGCGTATCTTGTCCCGGAACTGGCCGTAATGCTTTCCCAAGCACAGGATAATCTGTCCGCAAGGCATCAAGGGATGCGGCTGCTGGTCTATGACGCCGCAAGACCCAACAGCGTACAGGCACATATGTTCAACTTGGTGAAAGACAAATATCCCAATCCGGAGTTTTATGTTTCAAACCCCAGCAAACACGGCTGGCATAATTACGGCCTGGCAGTGGATGTTACCATTGAAGACATTGACGGCATCCCTCTGGATATGGGAACCGGATTCGACAGTTTCGGGCCGGAGTCCCATATAGACAAAGAAGACGAACTGGTAACTCAGGGAACGCTGACTGCTGAACAGAAAGCCAACAGGGAACTCCTCCGCAGCATTATGACGGAGGTGGGGTTTGAACCTCTCAAGACAGAGTGGTGGCATTTCCAGAAGTATTCTAAATTTGACAGGAACAAGAAATTCAAATTACTTAATTTCTAATTAACTGAACTGATATGAAAATAGGGATAATGGTGGCGATGGACAAGGAGCTGGAAATGGTTTCCGGGCTCCGGGACAGCCAGATGATATGCATTAAATCCGGAGTAGGCAAGGTGAACGCTGCCTCCGCAGCTACAAGGCTGATCATTGAGGAGAAGCCGGACTGCCTGATCAGCACGGGCTGCGCGGGCGGACTCGCAACGGGACTGAAACCAATGGACGTGGTGGTTTCGGAGAGGACCTGCTACCACGACGTGGACTGCGGTCCGGACTGTGTCCTGGGACAGATAGACGGGCTTCCCCTGTTCTTTGACGCCAACGCTTCGCTATACAGGGCGGCAATGAGCCTGAAGCCGGAATCCGGCAGCAGCATATATGGAGGCCTTATATGCTCCGGGGATATGTTCTGCTGGAAAAGGGAGCAGTCAGACTCCATTCTTCAGCGTTTTCCTGACGCCCTGGCCGTAGATATGGAATCCGCCGCCATAGCGCAGGTCTGCAGGATTTATGACATCCCGTTCATCTCCTTCAGGATAATCAGCGACACCAACGACAAGGACGACAGGGTGGACGATTACCTCAATTTCTGGGACGAGGCCGCCGGCCGTTCATTTGACCTTCTTAGACAGTTTACCGATTCACTGTTATGAAAACGATCCCAAGTTTCACCATAGACCACAACCGCCTGCTGCGCGGCATTTACGTTTCCCGCAAGGACGAAGTGGGCGGTGATACCGTCACCACTTTCGACATCAGGATGAAGGAACCCAACCGCGAGCCGGTGATGTCCCAGGAGGCTATGCACACCATAGAGCATCTGGCCGCAACCTACCTCAGGAACGATCCGGAATGGGCGGACAAGATTGTTTACTGGGGTCCTATGGGATGCCTCACAGGGTCTTACCTGCTTATGAAAGGAGACCTGCAAAGTTCTGACATTGTGGAGCTTATGCGCAAGACATTCCGTTTCATAGCGGAGTATCCGGCGGACTCTCCCGTGCCGGGTGCCGCGCCAAAGGACTGCGGATGCTGGACCCTCCACAGCCTGGAGGGAGCCAGGGCCGAAGCCAAAAAATATTTGGCCGAGGTGCTTGACTGCATCACCCCGGCCAATCTGACATATCCCCAATAGGGATTATTCTATGGTTTCCATAAGGGCGAGAACCCTTTCGCGGTTCTCCTCTATGGTAGGAGCCGTAACCTCAACCTCAAAGTACTTGCCCTGCTCCTTGTAATATGCGATAAGGGGCTCTGTCTGTGAGTGGTACGTATCGATGCGGTGCTTGATCACGCTCTGGTCCGCGTCATCCGCACGGCCTTCTATTGCGGCCCGGTTGGCTATACGCTTGTAAATGAGTTCGTCAGGAATCATAATGGAGACCACGGCGGTCACGCACTCCTCCCTTTTTGCAAGGATGGAGTCAAGGGCTTCTGCCTGGGCGAGGGTGCGGGGGAAGCCGTCCAGAAGGAATCCGTCATAGTCCTTGACCGTATTGAAGACGTTCTCGATCATACCCTCGACCACCTCGTCGGGGACAAGTGAGCCGGCGGCTATGAGGCTTTTGGCCTTCTGGCCAAGCTCAGTGCCGGCGGCGATCTCCGCACGGAGGAGTTCTCCGGTAGAGATGTGCTTGAGATTGTATTTTTCCGAGATTGCGCCTGAATGAGTGCCTTTTCCGGCTCCCGGAGGGCCGAACAGAATGTAGTATTTCATATTATTCGTCCAAAACGTAAATGTCTTTGTACTGGCGGCCAAGGTCGTCATAGTCAAGGCCGAAGCCAAGGATGAACTTGTTCTCCACCACTCTGCCAACATAGTCTATCTTCAGGTCTTTCTTGTACTGTGAAGGCTTGAAGAGCATAGTGCAGATCTTGACGTCCCTTGCCTCTTTCTCCCTCAGGAGGTCTGTAAGGTAGGCCATTGTGGTTCCTGTGTCCACAATATCTTCCATAATGATTATGCGACGGCCTTTCACATCGCCTGTAAGGCCCATGGTCTCCTGGATAACGCCGGTGGTATGGGCTCCGCTGTATGAGCGGATCTTCACTGACATCAGTTCACAGTCAAAGTTGAGGCGCTTCATTATCTCCGATGTAAACATCATTGCACCGTTAAGGGTGCAGAGAAGGATTGGGATGTCAGAGTCATTGCCGTAATCTTCATTAAGTTTGTCCGCCACCTGGTCTATGAAGGACATTATCTCTTCATATTTGATGTAGGGAACGAATTTTTTACCGTGCAAAGAAATTTTATCCATAGCCATAGTTTTTCTTATACCGCAATATAGGGATTTTTCACAACTTATTAAAGAAATTTCAGTAGATTGCGGCAACTTAAACGATAAACTATGAAAGCATTGTTGATCCTGGCGTTGTGTGCGCAGCCGGATTCGCTGGTGCTGGCCGTGTCCGGCGCTTCCGCCCTGGAAGACCTGGACGAAAGCCAGATGGAACTATACCAGCATCTTGAGTCAAACCCCGTAAACATAAACTTTGCAAGCCGGAGCGCGCTGCTCTCCTGCGGCCTGTTCACCCAGTTCCAGGTGGTTTCCCTTATGGAATACCGTTCCCAATGGGGAGACATACTCTCTACCGCGGAGCTGGCGGCGGTGGACGGGTTCGGAGAGAGTTTCGTAAGGGCGGTGACACCGTATGTTTCACTTAAGACCAGGGCCCCGGCGGGGCAGTCCTCCGCCGCATTGGAGAGGAGGGGGGAAGCATCCGCCAGGATCTGGGCCAAAGGCGATGACGGCGACGGGGCGCTGAGCTATGCAGGGAAAGTGAAATACGGCGTGGGCTCTATGCTCAGCGCCGGTGTCGCCTTCAAGCGGAGCTATGGCCCTTACCTCTCCCTGCCAGATGTGTTCAACTGGAGCCTGGCAATGTACGGCAGGCGTATTCCCGCCACGATAATATTGGGGGATTTCAACGCCCGGCTGGGCCAGGGGATGCTGATGTGGAGCGGCTTCTCTCTCAGCGGTGTGAGCTCAATATCAGCTTTCTACAAACGTCCTTCCGGACTTTCGCCTTCCGTTTCCTATACTCCCAGCGGGCTGCGCGGCGCTGCCGCCCAGCTGGAACTGGGACAGTTCACGCTTAGCGCGGCGCTTGCGCTCCCCGCGCGGAAGGGCCAGTCCGGAACGGCCTTGGCAGGCCTGTCCTGGTACGGCCTCAAGGCGCAGGCAGGCCTCAACGCCGTGCGCTCCGCCCACGGCAGCTACGGCCTTTCGGGCGACTTTCGCCTGAACACCGGAAAGACGGACCTCTTTGGCGAAGCAGCCTGGGCCTCCGACACGCAGAAGGCGAGCGGCCTGGCGGGCGCCGTGATCAATTTTGACTATGACGTGAAACTAGCCTGCCGCGCATACTGGCAGCCGGACAAGGCTGCGGCCGCGCTTGGTTTCCAGTACCTTCAGAACTTCGCAAGCGTAGAAGCCGGTATGAAGAAGGATGTCGGCACCATAAAATACCTCATTTCGGCGCCTTTGACACTTCCTTGGAACATCTCCGCCACCCTGCGCCTAAAGGGCCGCCTGGAGAAGGATAAAGGGGCATACAACGCATTCAGGGCTACTGTTGACTGGACCTCCTCCCGGTGGAAACTGCGATTCCTTACAGATCTGGGCAAAGGCGCCTCCTTTTCCGGACTCGCATACCTGGAGCCGGGTTACGTCACGGACAAGTTCAGCCTTTACGCCCGCGCCACCCTCTTCTCCGCCCCCGCCTGGGACGAACGCATATATATCTACGAGCGTGACGCCCCCGGCAACTTCAATATGAAAGCCTACTACGGCCGGGGCTGGGCAGCCAGCGCCGTTGCAGGATGGAAGATAAAAAAACAGAGAGTGCACCTGCGTGCCTCCCTGTCAGACTCCACGCGCGGAACCCGCCTGGAGTTCCACGGCCAGTATTCAATAGAGTTCTAGCCCCTTCCCGTGCTGCCGAAGCCGCCCGCCCCGCGGGCCGATTCTTCGAGCTCGGATACCTCTTCCCACTGCGCAGTCTCGTGCTTTGCAAACACCATCTGGGCGATCCTCTCCCCCGGCTGTATCTCAAAGGCCTGGGACGACAGGTTAACCAATATCACCCTTATCTCTCCGCGGTAATCCGCGTCTATGGTTCCCGGAGTGTTCAGCACGGTGACGCCGTGCTTAGCGGCAAGGCCGCTGCGCGGGCGCACCTGCCCCTCATACCCCTTTGGAATCTCCATATAAAGCCCCGTAGGGACCATTGCCCTCTGCAAAGGCTCAAGTACAATAGGCTCCGTGATGGCGGCCCTCAGGTCCACTCCCGCGGAAGATTCCGTGGCATACTGCGGCAGTTCCCTGCCGGATTTGTTGACTACTTTGATTATCATATTACTTGGGTGCTAGCTTGTAAAGTACCGCCGCTATTATGGCGAACAGCAGGTTGGGCAGCCAGAGAGCCACCCCGGGAGACAGCACTCCCGTATAGACGAACATCTCGCTGAACTTCATGAACAGGATATACGAGAAACTCAGCGCCAGGCCGATGGCAATGTTCCAGCCCATTCCTCCCCTCTTCTTGCGCGACGACAGGCTCACTCCCATAATGGTGAGGATGAACGCAGAGAACGGCAGCGAGAAACGGTTCTGCTTTTCGATCTCCGCATACATCACATTGGCGTCGCCCCTCATCTTCTGGGTGGCTATCAGGTCGTTGAGCTCGTCGTACTGGAGCGTTTCCACGGTTTTCTTGTTCCGGTAGAAATCAGACACGGTAAGGTTAATGACAGTATCGAGCTTGGCCCCGGTCACAACCTGGTCTTCCATCCCGTCTATGTATGTGCGTATGAAATAGTCATTGAGGACCCATCCGTTGAACGTGGTGTCCCACTGGGCTGTTTCGGCGGTTATCTTGCTGTGAAGTTTGTTGTCCTGTATGTCTTCCAGGGTGAACCGGTACGCGGTGTTGTTCCAGTTGGTGAAGGACTCTACATACACGAACTTTCCGGTATCTATCTGATAGTGGATGTCCCTGTTGTACTCGTTCCTGTTCTTGACGTACTGGTTCTCAAAGATGAGCCTTTCCTTGTTGGCCCGGGGTATCACAAACAGGTTCAGGGACAGTGACAGGAGGGCAATTATGACTGCGGATGCGATATAAGGCACCAGCATCCGGTGGTAGCTCACTCCTCCGGAGAGGATTGCTATTATCTCCGAATCCGCCGCCATCTTGGACGTGAAGAATATCACCGTGATGAACACGAACAGCGGGCTGAACATATTCATGAAATACGGCACAAAGTTCACGTAATAATCCATTATGATAGCCCGCAGGGGCGCCTCGTTGGTCACGAACTTGTCTATCTTCTCGCTTATGTCAAATATGATCACTATAACGATGATCAGGATCATCGCTATGAAGAAGGTGGTCATAAACTTCTTGAAGATATACCAGTCCAGTTTCTTTGGCCTCAGGTCTATCATAATCTCTGCATTACTCGTTTAACGGTACTGTCTTTCCACTGTACGAAGTCCCCGTCCAGGATGTGCCTGCGGGCCTGGCGCACCAGGTCCAGGTAGAACGCCAGGTTGTGTTCGCTGGCGATCATAGCCGCGAACATCTCTCCGGCTATGAACAGGTGGCGCAGGTACGCCTTGGTATAGGCGTGATCTACGAATGATGTGCCAGAAGGGTCCAGCTCGGAGAAATCTTCGGCCCATTTAGCGTTGCGCATATTCATTATGCCGTTCCAGGTGAACAGCATCCCGTTGCGGGCGTTGCGGGTTGGCATCACGCAGTCGAACATATCCACGCCGCGTGCAATTCCTTCCAATATGTTGGCGGGAGTTCCCACGCCCATAAGGTATCGGGGCTTGTCCTGCGGCATAATGGGATCCAGCAGCTCAAGCATCTCGTACATCTTTTCAGTGGGCTCCCCTACGGCGAGGCCGCCGATGCCGTAGCCGCCCGCCTCGTCACGCAGCGCGTGCTCCACGGCGCGCTTGCGCAGTTCCGGATAGATGCAGCCCTGGATTATGGGGAAGAAGGCCTGGTCGTAGCCGTAAAGCGGCTCCGTCCTGGCGAACTCCGCGCTGAAGCGGTCCAGCCAGTTCTGCGTCAGCTCAAGGGACTTCTTTGCATAGGCGAAGTCCGCATCGCCCGGGCAGCACTCGTCAAGGGCCATTATGATGTCGGCCCCAATTATCCTCTGGGTGGTGACGTTGTTCTCCGGCGTGAAGATATGCTTTGAGCCGTCGATATGGCTCTGGAACCTGCATCCCTCAAGGGTGAGCTTGCGTATCTGCGTGAGTGAGAAGACCTGGAATCCACCGCTGTCCGTGAGGATGGGCCTGTCCCAGGATTCGAATTTGTGGAGCCCTCCGGCCTTGCGCAGCGTATCCAGTCCAGGCCGCAGGTAAAGGTGGTATGTGTTGCCCAGGATGATCTGGGCGCCGATATCCTCCTTAAGCTCCTTGTGGTACACTCCTTTGACGGAGCCCACGGTGCCTACGGGCATGAATATGGGAGTTTGGATACGGCCGTGGGCGGTGGTAATCTCTCCCACCCTGGCGCTGGAGGCCGAATCTTTATTTAAGAGCTCGAAATTCATCTTTCAAAGATAATAATTTATGCCTAAATTTGCTTGATTTTTATACCCTATTCCCAATGAAAAAGAGCTCGATCAGCCTCAAGCTGATAATTATGAATTTCCTCCAGTTTGGCATCTGGGGGGCATATCTCACCTCAATGGGCAGTTTCCTTGCCGGAGCGGGCCTCGGTGCGCAGATATGGCTGTTCTTTGCCACACAGGGATTCGTGTCCATCTTCATGCCGGCCCTGGCCGGAATAGTTGCGGACAAATGGATTCCCGCACAGAAGGTTCTTTCAATGTGCCACGGCCTTGCCGCCCTGTTCATGCTGGGTTGCGGATGGTATGCGGCACAGGCTGGCGCCAACCTGGAATTCGGCGTATTCTACGCGCTATACGCACTCAGCATAGCGTTCTATATGCCAACCATAGCAATATCCAACTCAGTGGCTTACAACGCGCTTGAAGTCAATGGGAAAGACCCGGTGAAGGACTTCCCTCCCATCCGCGTGTTCGGAACGGTGGGCTTCATCTGCAGCATGCTGTTCGTGAACTTTGTCCGCAACGGCCAAGGAATCCAGTTCCAGCACTCCTATGAGCAGTTCATCACCTCAGGCATATTGGGAATTGTCCTTGCGGCCTACGCCCTCACAATGCCCAACTGCCCCTGCAAGCCTAAGGAGGCCGGCACGCAGTCCTTTGCCGAGGCCACGGGACTCATCGCGTTCAAACTATTCAAGCAGAAGAAGTTCGCCATATTCTTCATATTCTCTATGCTGCTGGGCGCCGCCCTCCAGGTGACCAACGGATACGCCAACACATTCATCTCCTCATTTGCGGAGAACCCGGCTTACGCCAGCACCTGGGGCGCCAACAACGCCAACGCGCTCATCTCCATCAGCCAGATATCAGAGACGCTCTGCATCCTTCTCATTCCCTGGGCTATGAAGAAATTCCGCATCAAGGGAGTTATGCTCATCGCAATGTTCGCCTGGGTGTTCCGCTTCGGATTCTTCGGCCTTGGCAACCCCGGCAGCGGCGTATGGCTGTTCATCCTCAGCTGCATAGTTTACGGCGTAGCTTTTGACTTCTTCAACATTTCCGGCTCCCTGTATGTCAATGAGAACACAGACAAGGGCATCCGCTCCAGCGCACAGGGCCTGTTTATGCTGATGACCAACGGCCTTGGCGCCTCAATTGGAACCTGGGCCGCCGGCCGCGTAGTGAACCACTTCGTTTACAACGCCGCAACTCCTTCCTGGCCTACAGCCTGGTACATCTTCGCAGCCTACTCCCTTGTAGTAGCATTCGCCTTTATGGTCCTCTTCAAGGATCCAGCCAAGCAGAACGCCTAGGCGGCGCTGCTGCTACGATAGCATAAAAAGAACCCTGGGGGTTGGAAGTGTTTTGGGCTATGCCTCTTGTTATTACACTTCCGACCCCCAGGGTCCTTTTTGCGTTCTCAGGTATTACCTGGGCTTGATTTCTACAACAACCTTTCCGGCCTTAGGTCCAGGGATAACCTTCATAGTGAGGATGTTGGTAACCTGGGTTCCGGTTCCCATAAGGGTAAGGTCTGCGGTAACGGTAGGCTGAGGATTTGCAGCGTTGGAGATCAGCTGTGCCTCTGTAAGCTCACCTGCCCAGAGAACAGGGCCGTATGAGTGGTTGAGTGCCCAGTTGCCCGGATCGATATTCTCGAATGTGTACTCATAGATACCTTCCTTGAGCATTATGATCCTGGTGTCGCCGCTCTGGTCGTAACCGGATGCGCGGCCTGCGCCTCTCTTGGCAATCTGGATCTCAGCTCCAAGTCCCATTGTATGCAGTGTAGGCTCCTCGTACAGGTCAAGGCCTGAATCGAACGCCTCAATCTCAAAGTAATACTCGGGAGAGGTGTTCAGGCTGTGCATATAAAGGGTGTTCTTATCGTAAACGATGTAGCCGTTGTAAAGCTTGTTAGGCTCGATACCGTAGCGTACTACGTATCCGTCTGCGCCCTCTACAGGAGTCCAGAGGATGTTGGCCTCGCGGCGATCCTGAGGATTGCGTACAACCTTGAAGTCGGTAACCTTGGTAACCTTTGACTTCTCGGTGGTTCCAAAGATGCGGAGGTCCTTGATGCTGAACTTGGCGTTGTCGTAAGTGGAAACGTTAACAACCTTCACGTACCTTGCAACTACAGGGGTGGCAAGCTCGTTATAATCGTGCTTGAGCTCCATCTTGTTCTGAGGCTTGCTTATGATCTTTGTCCAGTTGCTGTTGTCGTTGGAAACGAATACCTCATAGCACTGATAGAGAACCTCTGTCTGAGCGGCAGGAGCGGGAGCGGCGCCGGGTGCAGGCATAGCTCCACGGGCAGGGGTAACGGCTCCGATATGGTCCCAGTTAAGCTGGATTGCGTTGATGGTAGCCCTTGCGCCAAGGTCAACGGTGAAGAATTCGCCCGGATTTCCGGTCTCTGCGGCCCAGCAGGTGAGGAAGTCCTCGTCCAGGGCCTTTGCAGGTGAGTAATCCTCGAATGTAGAGGAAACTTCTGTGCGCTTCTTATAAGAAAGGAGCTTCCAGTCAGTGTAATTGTCAACTCCACCCACTTTCCTGTCTGCAGGATAGTACTGGGGATAATCTCCGTATGCGGTGTTGGAATACATTACGCCGTCCTCGTCAACTGCGGTAGGATAGATGGCGAGCTCTGAGCCGCGGCCGCTCTCTCCGTAGTGTGCGGGGATCATACAGATGGTCCAGAGGTTGCCCTTCTTGTCGTGGAAGGTGCTGCCGTGGCCTGCTCCAACCTGGAATCCGCTGGTCTTGAAGGTCAGAGGATTGTGCTCGGAATAGGTGAAAGGACCCATAGGGCTGTCTGAAACATAGATACCGTGTGAGTAGGAGATGAGCTCAAGGCCGATGGCGGCATACTGCAGATAGTACTTGCCGTTGTGCTTGATCATATAAGGTCCCTCAATCCAGGGAAGTTCCTCGGGGAAGTACTCGCGGCGGCCGTTGAAGATTGAGTAGATAACGTCCTCAGGCTTTCTGGCCTCGAATCCGTGGTTCTTGATATCGCTCCAGAACAGCTGCTTTGGAGATCCCTTCTCCTTGAAGGTCTTGGGATCGAGCTCGACTACCTGGAAAGGCATGATCTGTGACCAGCCGAAATACATATACAGGCGGCCGTCGTCGTCTGCGAACAGGTTGGCGTCGCCGTAACGGTCGCTGCTCAGCTCGCCTATCTTCTCCCACTCTCCCTTCCAGGGATTGGTGGCGTGATAGACGTTCCTGTTGTTCATTGAACAGCCGATGAGCTCTCCGTTGAACTCAACCACTGATACCACTCCGCCGGGATAGTTGGGAGCATCTACATAGGTCCAGTTCTGGAAGTCCGGTGAATACCAGTAACCCTTCCTGTGGGAAACGAACAGGAAATAATTGTCCTGGAAAATGATAACTACAGGCTCTCCTCCGCGGATGGCCCTCTCGTTGCCTACTACAACGTCCAGAGGGTTGGCAAAGGTATGCCTTGTCTGTGCGGATGCAGTCAGTCCAAGCAGCAATGCGCCAGCAATGACTACAATTCTTTTAATAAGTTTAGAGTTCATGCTATGTGTTATTAAGTAATATAGATTGCAAATTCCCCGAAATATAATAAAAATTTTGCTAATCGAACAACACACCGTCGTTGTTATCGTCCAGAGTATGGGCCAGTTTTTCAATATTCAGGCTCCTGGCGGAAGCGTCCACTATCTCCTTGTAAACTCCACCCTTCTTGTACAGCGAGTCAGGATCGCCGGACTGCTCCACCCTTCCGTTGCGCAGGGCATAGACAATGTCACTGTCAATGATCTGCGAGATGCTGTGGGAGATGATGATTACGGTACGGTTCTGCTTGATGGCGTCTATGCTGGCCTTGATCTGCTCAGTGGCAATGGCGTCGAGCGAAGCCGTGGGCTCGTCCAGGAATATGATGGGAGGGTTCTTGAGGAACATCCTGGCAATGGCTATGCGCTGCTGCTGGCCTCCGGACAAGGCCTGGGCCTTGTTGTTGAACTGCTGCGGCAGGGCCATAATCTGGTCGTAGATATAGGCCTTCTTGGCGGCGTCCACAACCTCCTCGAAGCTTGCCTCGGGGTTGCCGTAGCGGATGTTCTCCTCAATGGTGCCGTCAAAGATATGGTTCTTCTGCAGCACCAGTCCTATGTTGTCGCGCAGGAAATGCGTGTCATATTCGCGAAGGTCAACTCCGTCCAGGAGGATGCTTCCGCAATCAGGCTCGTAAAACTTGTCCAGCAGGTTCACCACGGTACTCTTTCCCGCACCTGACAGTCCAACCAGGGCGGTTATCTTGCCGCTCTCGATGTCCATATTGATGTTCCAGAGCGCCTTGGTTCCGTTCGGATACGTGAAGTCCACGTTGCGGATGCTGAAGTTGCCCTGTACCTTCTCAGGACGGTAGCTGCCGCTCTGCTCGGTCTCTTCGTCGGCATCCAGGATGTCAAAGAAGCCTTCGGCATAGATCAGGGCGTCGTTCATATCGTCAAAGATGCGGTGGAGCTGGGTGATTGGCGCCGTAACGTTGGAGAAGAGCATTATGTGGTACATTATCTTTCCGATGGTCATCCCGGGATAACCAATGAGCACCAGGTACGCGGTAAGGATGATAATGAGCACGGTACCCAGCTGGCGCACGAAGTTCTTGAGTCCGTTGTAATAGAACGATGTCTTGCGCACCAGCATCTGGTTGTCCGTGAACTTGGTCTGGATATCCCACTGCTTCTCGCTTTCTATCTGCTCACGGTTGAAGGACTTGATGACGTTTATGCTCTCTATGATGTTCATCACGCCGTGGCTCTTGATCTCACGGTAGCTGCGCATATTGCGGCGCCAGCCGTTGAGCTTGCGGGCCTGGCGGATGGTTATCCAGATATAGACGGGCACTATTCCCAGGGCGGTGAGACCCACATAGACATTTGCCCCGAACATAAGGATGAGGGCCAGGATGGCGCTGGTGAACAGCGGCAGGAGGTCTATGAAGAAGTTCTGCACCGTGCGCGAAAGGCTGCTCACTCCCTGGTCTATCCTGGTCTGGAGCTTTCCCGTATCGTTGTCGGTGCGGGAGAAGAAGGCCATGCGGAAAGTGAGGATCTTGTCGATCACGGCCTGGGAGAGGTCTTTTGACACGTACACCCTCATCCTTTCTCCAAAATAGCTTTGGAAGAATGTTATGAGCGCGGAAAGGATCTCCTTGCCAAGCAGGACTATGCTGATTATGGTGAGGATGCTGACCGCCTTGGCCCAGCTGAAATCCTCCGCACCCACAAGGGCGTTTATGGCATCGACAGTCCGGTCAAGCACAATGGCGTTCACCTGAGCGAACAGCGAGCCTATGAGCGTGAGGATCAGGGTGATGAGGACCAGCCACTTATATGGCTTTACAAAAGGCCATATCTTCTTGAAGAGGGTGATTATGTTCATAGCATCTTTATGAATTTCTGCATCCCGGCAGTAGCGACGTCCTTGATATGCACGATGCGCTTGTCGCGGAGGGGAACATCGGCAGGGTCTATGATGTATATGGGAGCATCATATGATGCGTACCTGTAGAGGCCCGCTGCGGGGTAAACCTGCATGGAGGTTCCCACGATCAGGATGATATCGGCCTGGGAAACCACTTCCACAGCCTTCTCCATCTTGGGTACTGCCTCCCCGAAGAAGACTATGTGGGGGCGCAGCTGTACGCCGTTGGGGGCAAGGTCGCCAAGGCAGACCTTGTCATAGCCCACGTCTATCACGCTGCGCTCGCTGTACCCGTCATTGTCGTTGAAACAGTTCTCAGGGCGCACCTTGGTGGCCTCTCCGTGAAGGTGGATGACCTTGGTGCTGCCGGCACGCTCGTGGAGGTTGTCCACGTTCTGGGTAATCACCGTGACATCGTAATTGTCCTCCAGCTTTGCTATGGCCAGATGGGCGGCGTTTGGCTTGCAGTCCTTGAGTTTGGCCCGCTGCATATTATAGAAATTCAGGACCAGTTCCCTGTTGGCGTACCAGCCCTGAATAGAAGCGACCTCCATAGGGTCGTAGTTGTCCCACAGGCCGTTGTTGTCCCTGTAAGTGGACAATCCGCTCTCGGCGCTCACTCCCGCGCCTGTAAGCACTGCTATCTTTTTCCTTGCCATAACCGGATTGTGTTATTAATCAAGTAAAGATAGGCATTATTTCTAAATTTCAACCGTGCTCATATCCTGTATTTCCCAATCCGCACCGGCTATCTGCAACGACACTTCCCCTCCCCTTATGCTGAGGACGGCATCCGGAAGGTCTTCCGCATTCCAGTCGAAGCCCCACTCCCGGAGCATCAGGCCTATCTCTATTGTCTGATGATAACCGTCAGGTGCCGTAAGCTCAAGCAGGATCCGGTCAGCATCTCCTTCCCTCTGCCTGGGCAGGCGGAAGAGCCGCTGTCCAGGCCCGGAATACGGGACCTGGAAGCGGAATCCGCCGCCTGCCGCCTGCATCTCGGGAAGGGAGATGCCCGCCGACGGGGCCGTCACCAGGAACGAGCAGCCCGGACTGTCCCAGGGAGAGTCTTCCAGGATCAGCGTAATCTCTGAAAAGTGTTTGTGCAGCTCTACCTTCTGCCCGGCGGTCTCACCCGCCGCCTGGAAGGTAGAGCAGAACGCATACAGCTCAGGGCAGCCGTCACCAGGGGCCACTGAGATGGCCCCGGTGCCTGCCTGCAGGCCCTGGGGGCACAGGAATGCCTCCAGGGAGCAGCTGCCCTTGCTCACCGGGATTTCATAGAGCGGCGAATCCTCGCCGGGGATGAAATCCCTCTCTATGACCTCATCGGCAGTAAGGACCCTGATACGGATCAGCTCCCCGGCCCCTGCGCAGGAACTCAGGTCCACGGTCAGGCGGCAGGCACATTCGCTGCGGTCCTCCTTCACCGAGCAGGAAAGCAGGGAGAGTGCCACCACCGGAATCACTATCATCCTATTCATAGAGCACCTCCCCTTCTTCTGACCCCAGATACTCTCCGCTGGTCATATCCGTCATCCTGAACACACATTTCAAAGGTTCGTTCACCATATCCCCTCCGGACTTCAGATATACGGTCCTGTACTTGAACCCGTATAGCGTCAGCTTCTCCAGTTCATAAACGGTATTGGGCCTTAACGGCGGCAGGACAAGCCTGACAACCGAATCATCCCACCGTTGCATATATACGGTATCCCCTGTCTCCGAATCTGTCCCGGTTACGATATATCCCAGCCTGTAGCTGATTGCCAGTACATTCCGTTCCTCCTGGACCTCGGAAGAGTTGGGATAGCAGTAAACCCACCAAGGGGTATTGAAATCAAAGGCTGTCCAGTCGCCCTGGACATTTCTGTCAATACTGCCGAAAGAAAAGACATATCCTGCCTCTATCCCTTTGTTGTATGCGTTCACATAGTCCCCTGTCAGGGACAAGTCATATCCGCAGGTTGCAGGGGTCTTTTCCATATTGGCCCTGGTGAATTGGACGCTGGTATATTTCTCGTCCCGGTATATCTTCACCGACATCCCTCCAACCCGGATCCCGGACACCATCCTTTCCATTTGGACGTTGACCTGCGCATCGGAGGTGAAGGTGCCCGTTATCCGGCCTGTCATTTCCAGCCTGTCCCTTGCCATTGCGGCGTAACTGGACCTGAAAGAGAGGAATTCACTCAATGTGTTGATCCCTGAAAGGTCCACAGTGGGGTTTGCAACAACATATATGTGCGTCTCCTGATTCTTTCTCACCTGAATTGCAGGTGGCTGGTCCCCTTCAAAAGCCAGCCGCTCCATCAGGTGGCCGGCCCCGTTGAACTCAAGTATCAGTCCATCCCGGATAAAGTCCTGAGGTTCAGGAGGGTCCGGGTCCGGATGGTGCCCGGACCGGGTATCAGGACGGCCGTATTGCGGAATCAGTTCCAGCCTCACAATGTCCCCGTCTTCCGTACTCCGGGGCAACGGGCCGGAGACATCGCATCCCCACAGAATGGCACAAAGCCATATAATTATCAGAACAATCCGTTTCATAGTGTCATATTTCCACTGTCCCCAGGCTTTGCTGCGACCAGTCGCTGACAGTTAGCGTGAAAGTGCAGTCAGCAATGCTCACAGGGATATCTTCGCTTATGGAGCCGGGACGGGTTATCTTCAGTTCTTCTATCCTGTAGCTCTTGTTGCTCACAAGAGGGGTTGCGATGACAATTGGATAATAGTACACCGCTCCGTCCAGTGAAGCCTTAATAACCAGTTTTGTGCTCCTGGGGCTCCAGGATCCGCCGTTGGTAGAGGCATCGGTGGAGGGATTGGGATAGGCATACAGATAATGCGGATCGCTTATGCTCTGCTGCCAGGACAGCTGGATTCCGCCAGAGTAATTGTCATATACAAGGGCGTCCACCTCAGAGGAATGGAAGCCCATCTTATTGTAATAATCCGTAGGAAGGGCGCTCAGGTCTAGTGAGGTGTTCGCCGCCACATTGGTAAGGTACGCAGCCAGCACCTTGAATGCCTTTCCCTGATGTTGGGCCGAACTCATAGCGTTGGTTATCCTGGCGATCTCCACCCTGGCGGCCACTCTGCTTACAACCACGGCCAGACTGTTGTCACCGGCCGAAACATTCACTTCCTTGAGCCCCGATGCCATTACGAATGCCCCTGCGTAGTTGTCCGAAAGGCGGGTCACTGCGCTCTTGAGCGCACTTTCCGCAGCATAGCCTGAAAGGGACGGGGCGTTGGCGAAAACATACAGTCTCTTGGGGCCCGAGGTGCATCTTACCTGGATGGCAGTACCCTGGACGGCCTGATAAGCATCCAGGGATCCGTCCGCGGAGAACAGGAATACCTGGATGTCATTTATGCGTTTCTCCTCCGAGGGGTTCACCCCGGAAGCTTTGGAGTAGTAGGAATCGGTGACGGTGAGCGCAAGCACTGCCTGGGCGCCGTCATCGGTTGATTCCGGATACTGGAGGGACTGGGTCTTGTCGCAGGATGCGGCTAAGAGGCACAATCCCAATATGATAGCTGTTCTTGTGTTTTTCATGTTCAAGTTTTTTTATTATTTTTGTTTATTACTGAAAACAATCAATCCTATGAAGTCGTTAGCAAAGTATTTCATTGCCATCTCCGTTGGCGTACTTACCCTCGCATCCTGTTCAGGATCAAGCAATTCCTCCATCCCTGCCAATAAGAAAGAAGTGATGGACCGTTTCGTTGCCGGAACGCTGGACCCTTCTTACGCTCCCGCAGCCTTCTTCATCCATTTTGGAAGGGGGAAGACCGTTGGCGAGGCCGCCGTACAGGCACAGTTGGAGTATCTTGTGGCTTCGGATATGGACATACTCAAAGTCCAGTTCGAGCAGTTTGTGCCGCGCGTCCGCGGCCTGGACACTGACGAGGGTTGGGAAAGCTTCGAGCCCATTCCGGTTGACTTCTACCGTCCCACATTGGAGATAATCACTAGGCTCCAGCAGGTTGCGGGACGCAGCGTATATGTACTTCCCACCATCTACAACACCTATCAGGTGGCGCAGCAGGGATTGACCTTCAGAGGTATAGTGGAGGGTGCTTCAAACCATCCTCAGCAGCTCAAGAAAATGCTTGACAGCTACTCCGACGCCCTTGTATGGCTCATCAAGGAGTGCAAGGCCATTGGCGTAGAAGGCTTCTACCTCCCCACCCAGGGCGGCGAGACCAAGTTCTACGACATCCCCGGATTCTTTGACAACTTCATCAAGCCGTATGACCTCAAGGTTATGGGAGAAGCCAACAACGGCACCAAGATGAACATCCTTCACATCTGCGACTGGGAAGGCACTTATGACGACCTTGCCAAGTTTGCGGATTACCCCGGACAGATCGTGAACACCCCTATGGTTGTAGATGGCCAGCCTTTCACCCTGGAAGACGGCGTCAAGCTGTTCAAGCGTCCCGTACTGGGCGGCTTCAACCGCCAGACCGAGATCCTTTCAGCTCCCGAGTCCCAGATAGCCGCAATGGTCAAGGACATACTCGCCACCGCTCCCAAGGGCAAGGTGATGATAGGTGCTGACTGCACCGTGTCTGAAGCTCCTATTGGCAATATCCAGACAGCCGTATATACCGCCCACCACAATTACTAGGGCGGTCTTGCGCTAATAAAAGGTTTCATTAAGCCGGTACTTTTCAATTAATCCAGATATTTCAGGATCCAGGTTTCCCCTGTGCACAAACGCAGGGTTGAGCCTGCACGCATTGAGGTAATGCTGCACAGCCAGGGCGTCATCGCTGTTCCTTGAGCATAACAGGGCCATCATATACTCCTCCTTGTCCCCAGGCTCCAGGCCATCCAGCACCGCCATTGCAGAGGCGTTATACCCCATTGCACAATAGGCCACCGCGGTGTTGAAATCGTTGTAAGGCCTGAGCAGGGTGACCGCTGTCCGGTAATCCCTGTCCTTAAGGGCCTTTATCCCCCGCATATACAGGGTGTCCGGTTCCGTTGTATGTACCGTGTCCTTTATCATTCCCGCCCTGTGAAGGCAGAAATCAAACCTTACGGTGCGTAACCGTGGATACAGCTTTTCCCTGAAATAGCGATAGGACGGCAGACGCTGAAGCGCGGTTTCCCGCTCGTCGGGATCCGCCACATCCATAATGTTTGCAAAGGCTTCTTTCTGGACCATTCCAAGGCTGTCGTCGCGCGCCACCTCGCTCCGCAGCATATCCCAGTTTTCCGGGATGCTGCGGGCTATGAATCGCACTCCCTCCAAATCCTCCCCAAAATACGACGCAATGGAACGGCTCCGCTCCCCTGACAGCCTGGTATTGTACGCGTATGCCCCTTCCGGGGAGCAGGATGCAGTAACTATTATGGAGTCTATCTCAAACTCTCCGCTGGCGGTAAGGGCATACAGGTTTTCCTTGATGCGCCCTATCTCCCCCGCGTTGTTGCTCAAGGAAGTGTCCACCTGAGTGCTGCCTGCGGCAAAATCAATCCAGCATATCGAGTTCGCCTCCGCCCTCCTCTCTATGACGCGGGTAAGGAATTTTGTCCTGTCGTCAGCAAGGGTGCTGAGGGAACTGATGTAAAATGTAAGAGGCTCAGTTGCCGGGATCCCATAGATTCGGCTGTCTTCGCGGTATATTTCTCCGGAGAGCGCTATATCCGCCCTGGACATATCCTCCTTTACATTAAGGCTTTGGACGTATGAATAGATAAAGTCTCCGTCTGCTGAGTTGATCACCGTATCCAGCCTGATGCCCTCACTCAGGATGGGCACCCTGACATAGCGGGAATACATCCTGTCCAGGCCGGCCACCCTGCGGTCGTTGCGGCGTATCTTGAAACGATCCGTATAATGGTCCAGAGCCTGGCGCTCAGTCACCCCGAATGCGGATTCAAACTCCTCCTGGGATACCACCGTCGAGTCCTCCTTGAAGCGGTACAGCTGCGGGATGTTCCTGTTGAGGAATATCTCCAGGTCCCTTGCACGGACGAACTCCGCAGAATCCGTAATTATGGAATCCACGAAGCGCTGATAGCGTTCATATCCCCTCAGCTGCGCCTTACGGTACTCCGTCCCGCTTATGGTTATGGAGTCCAGCGGGAAGTCTTCCCCCGACACTGAAAGGACGGGATGAAGGCGTATCTGCCATCTGCTGTCCAGCATCTGCCAGGGAACTATGACGTCGAAGCGGAGATCCACCTTCCCGTCCCTTTCCGCCACGTTCCTGAAACGCGCATATACCACCGCGGCATCCAGAACGTCGTTTGCCACCATCTCTCCGTCCTCGTCCCTGACAGCATTCATTATCAGCACTTCCCTGCCGTCCGGAGCGGTCACTTTCAAGGTGTCCCTGTGCTCTGCCACTATTGGTATTTCAAGCGGCGGGGTGTAGTCCCTGTGCATTTCCAACTGCGCGGCGACAGCTTCTTTCCTGAGGCTCTCCACCTTATAGCGGGAGCCACAGGAAACAAGCGGGAGGAGCGCAATTAACAGCGCCGCGTTACATCTCGTATGAAAAAGGCTCGACATCTTCTATAAGGAGTATTCGTTTGGCAAGTACCTCGTAAGCCGTCCTTTCAATTCCGTCGGCGTCAGTATAGCGCTGGCTCCGGAGGCGTCCCATCACGTAAATCCTGCCTCCTTTTGCAATTTCGTCAAAGGAAGGCATTCCCTTGCCTTCCCAGGCCGATACGTTATGCCAGGTGGTCTCGATTACCGGATCTCCGCCCGCCCCCTTATAGACATAATTGGTGGCCACCGTAATCTTTGCCACCCTCTGGCCGTTATAGGTCTGCAACCTGACAGATCCTATGTTGCCCCTAAGTTCAATTTTGTTAATCTGTTCCATAGTTTTAAGTTGTTAGGTTTTGACAAAGGAAAGCAAAAAAAACGGGCGAAAAACGCCATAGAAAGCATTGCAGGGCAGTATTTTATATATTTTAAAACGTAAAAAGAAACCTTTGCCTTAAGAGAAATCATAAAAATGAAAAAATCTTAAAAAGTTTTTGAATTTTGCAAAAAAACACTTTACTTTGCCTTTGAACATGAAACGAATGAACTCATCAGTATGTTGTTGCTGTACCCTTCCAACCGATCGGTACGGTCTCATTCGTGTATAGCATATAAATCATTGCACATATATGGTCCTGCCGGTCGTGAAGACATCGGCAGGACTTTTTTTATTGATTATCAACACATTAAATATTACAATTATGATTTACAACTCTCTTGTTGAGCTTATCGGTAAGACTCCGGTACTCAAAGTTTCAGGTTTTGAAGGACAACAGGCTGACATTCTGCTCAAGCTTGAGTATTTCAACCCGGGCGGCAGTGTAAAGGACCGCATTGCACTGGCAATGATAGATGATGCAGAGAAAAAGGGCGTGCTTAAGCCAGGTGCTACCATCATTGAACCTACAAGCGGAAACACCGGCGTGGGCCTTGCCTGGGTGGGAACCGCAAAAGGATACAAGGTTGTACTCACTATGCCTGAGACAATGAGCCAGGAGCGCAGGAGCCTTCTCAAGGCTTTGGGCGCCCGCCTTGTCCTCACCCCCGGCGGAGAAGGTATGAAGGGAGCCATCCGCAAGGCGGACGAGATCAGGGACAACACTCCCGGTTCCATAATCCTGGGACAGTTTGTCAATCCCGCCAATCCCGCCATACACGAGCGCACCACCGGAGAGGAGATTTGGGATGCAACTGACGGAAAAGTTGATATATTTGTAGCCGGAGTTGGAACAGGAGGTACGGTAAGCGGCACCGGCAAGGCCCTTAAGAAGCATAACCCCGCTGTAGAGGTGGTTGCAGTTGAGCCGGAATCCTCTGCAGTACTCAGTACCGGAGTTGCAGGAAAGCATAAGATCCAGGGAATTGGAGCCGGATTTGTTCCGGATACCTACAATGCCAGCGTGGTGGATTCCATTATTCCTATCCCGGACGATGAAGCCATAAAGGCATCCAGGTTGCTTTCCGCCAAAGAAGGACTGCTGGTTGGAATATCATCAGGTGCATCCTTCGCCGCAGCCCTCAGGCTCTCCAGAGAGGACAGGAACAAGGGAAAGACCATAGTGGCACTGCTCCCGGACACAGGAGAACGCTACCTTTCCACCGTTCTTTACGATTTTGAAGGATACCCAATAGATTAACGATAATGAATATCTCTTTCAGAGAAACCGGAGAATACCTCAAAGTCTTTATGTCCAAGATAAAGGACTACGTATTCCCTATGTACTCGGATGTTGAACCCCACAAGGCCCTCTGGCATATAGCGGACAGCCTTGAGGCCCTTGCCGGAAGGGAGGTCGCTGAGACTTTCGCCAAGGAAATGCCGGAAATCAAGAGGCTGCTGGAAGGCGACGTCCAGGCCATAATGCGCAACGACCCCGCCGCAAAGACGGACAAGGAAGTGGTATTCTGCTACCCGGCAGTCACCGCAATGCTGCATTACCGCACGGCGCACGTCCTCCTGAAACTCGGGGTTCCCGTAATCCCCAGGATGCTTACGGAGCACGCACATTCCGTCACCGGAATCGACATCCACCCCGCAGCCGTGATAGGAGAAGGCTTTGCCATTGACCACGGTACCGGAATAGTCATTGGAGAGACCACCATAATTGGCAATAATGTAACTCTCTATCAGGGAGTTACGTTGGGCGCAAAGAACATTCGCCGGGATCCTGACGGGAACCCGGCGAACCTTCCGCGCCACCCTATCCTGGAAGACGGCGTCACGGTATATTCCAACGCATCCATCCTGGGCAGGATCACCATCGGGGAAAATTCCGTGATTGGCGGAAACGTGTGGCTTACACATTCGGTAAAGAAAAACTCCCGCATCCTTCAGGGAAAGACACAGGAAACGTTCTCCGGCGGAGAAGGCATTTAGTCACAAGCCTTAAATATTTCACGCACTCTTTGCAGGCTTTTTTTAGAGTCCTTGGCGGATAAGGGTAATTGGGCCATATTCATTGGAAAAAATGATATATGGAGTACAAGATAAAACCGCCGGGCAGGCTCACCTGCCTGGAGTGCGGAAATGAAATAACCTATGGCCGGATGGACAAGAAATTCTGCTGCGACAGTTGCAAGAACAAATACCACAACAAGCAGCAGAAAGATGCGCGGAACATACACCGCAAGGTGATGCGCGGCCTGGAGAAAAACTATGAGATACTAAACAGACTTCATCGTACGAATATCACTTCCATTGGTATCGGTGACTTGCTGTCAATGGGCTTCAGGCCCGAATATTCAACAAGTTACCGGAAGGTCAACTCGCACGATGAATTCCGTTGTTTCGAGTTCAAATACTATATCTCGCAGACACGTCTTTTCAATCTGCAGAAAGTCTTCACTGCTATTTGAAGAAGCGCTGGAGGGTTGTCGCCAGATAATAACGGGCGTTCATCCAGGTATGGCCGCCGTCCGTGAATATCTTCTCGTATTTGATACCGTTCTTGTCATTGTATTCCTGATGGGTCAGCACGTTCTTGTACAGGCCGTCGGAAGTGCCCACGCCAAACCAGAACAGCTTGAGGCCGTCGTTGAGCAGGGCGGGATTCTTGGCATACTGCGGGAAATACGTATCCATCGCCTCAGGAATGAGGTAAGCGCTGTAAGATGCCAGCCAGGAGAATTTATCCAGGTTGTCCAGCGCGGTGTACAGGGACTGGCCGCCTCCGCGGGAGAAGCCCGCTATGGCGCGATGGTCCTTGTCGGCAAGGATGCGGAAATTGCTCTCGGCATAAGGCATTATGCATTCAGTCATCTCCTTTGAGAATGTCTGGTACATTTCACTGGAAGCCATGCTGTCCGGAGCCGGGGTTCCGTTCATCATATAGCCATAAGGCATTACCACAACCATTGGTTCGGCCTTTCCCTGGGCTATGAGGTTGTCAAGGATCACGTTCACCTTGCCCACCTTGAACCAGGTCTCCTCAGTATCCGTAGTTCCGCTTATGAGATAGAAAACAGGATAGCTCTTGCCGGATGTCTCATATCCCGGAGGGGTATAGACTACCAGCGGACGGGGCATATTGAGCACTGAAGAATTATAGGTGCAGTAAACCATCTTTCCGTGAGGAACGTCATTGACGGTATAGAGGGCGTCGCGGTCAGGAATCTCAAGGAGACTGGCCTTGAAGTTCTCGTTGGGGAAGATATCGGTGTTCAGAGGGTCTGAAACGGTAACCCCGTCAACAATGAAGTTATACGGATATATGTCTTTCTTCTCAGGCCTGAGGGTGATGCTCCACACGCCGTCCCTGTTCTTTGTCATCTCCTGCGGGCGGTCAAGGAACTGTGAGGTGATCATTACCCTCTGAGCCCTTGGGGCCACGTAATTGAACGTAGCCTGTCCGCTCCTTGAATTGATGAGCGGGGAATCCTGGGAAGGATTGAGCGTACTGCGTCCCGTAGGGGCCTGATAGCCCATAAGGGGAAGCATTGTGAGGGCGTAGCGGCGTCCCAGCTGCTTGTATCCCAGGGAGCTGAAATGCAGGAAATCAAAGTTCTGCTCGCATCCGCTGGAAGATACCACGTGCGCATTGGGGATAACGTCTTCCACCCTGTCAATGATAAGGTTCATAGGGCCGCAAACGCCTCCGCGGTCAGAGTTCACAACCTCTCCCACAAGCAGGGGGCATTCCTCGGACTTGAGGCCGAGGTCCTTGAGAAGGCTCTCATATATGCCCTTCACCTTCATAGGCCACTCCTCGTCGTTGGGATTGGATTCTCCCTGGTGGAGGAGGATTCCGGAAATCACTCCGTCCTTCTGGGCTTTCTTGCCAAGGTCAACAAGGTAGTCGTACGGATTGCCTCCGTAGGTGTTCATAATGTTCTTGAGCCAGTCCGCTCCAGTCTTGGCGTACTCTTCCGCCTCGTCCCTCATAAAGGCCTCTATCTTGCAGCCTGCCACGGAAACGTTGATAACACCCACACGGTGGCCTGCAGGCAGGTTCTCTATAAGGGTGCGTCCAAACCAGTCAGCAGGTGTGAGTCCGGTGCTCTCACGGCACAGAGGAGGAACGGCCGGATACCAGTTGCCCTTGACCCTCCCCATCTGGGGGAAGTCCACGGGCGCCATCATCAGGAAGTTGGGGTCAACCCCTTCCCTGTCCGCATCGGTCACCCTGGCGTTGCCTTCCATATTGGACTGACCGAAGCAAAGGAAAATATGGAAGTTCTTATCCTGCGCGCTTGCAGCGCTGATGGCTGCAAACGCGAAGAATAAACTGATCAGAATCTTTTTCATAAAAAGAAATGATTAAAATATCCTTTCGATTGTGATGACACCGGCGCTGAGAGGCTCGATGTCAAGCGCAATACCGTTGTTTGCAGGGTTCAGGTTCTTCACCTTGAGAGCCACTGCATTCTTGTTCTCCATACTGTTGGCTACTGTCAGGGAGCCCGGTGCATAGTACTCGTACTTGGCACCGTCAATTCCGTTCCAGTCTCCGGCTATGTTAAGCTTGTATGGCTTTTCAGTAGCGTTTACAACCTTCACTATCACTTCCTTTCCGTTTTCGGACAGGGTGGTTACCACGCTGAGGTCCTTTACGTCTCCCGTGTAGTCCAGGCGGTACCTGGAGAAGTGGTCATACCAAAGGTTTGTCACCTGGTAGTTAGGAGCTACGAACAGGTCCTTGTAATCGAAGTTGATGAACGCATTGTTCCAGTCCGGGGCGTCTGTACGGCGGATGAACAGGGCTGCAGCGCCCATTGCCACCACGTCACGCTCCTCGCATACATTGAGGAATCCGCCTGCAAAGAGGCCGGTCCTCCAATCGATGCTCTGGAGGTTCCACTCGGAGATGAAGAGCTTGAGGTTGGGGTTGGGGCAGTTGGCTATATACTGCGCATAGCGGTCATACTGCTCTGCAAGCCTCTTGGGACCGGTGAAGTAACCGCCCTGCTGCTCGTAATGGTGCAGGCTGACATAATCGAAGTATGTGCCGCTCCTCTTGAAGAAGTCCTCATCGTCGAAACCGCCGCAGACAATGATCTTGATGTCCGGGGAAACTTCGCGCATAGCGGTGGAGAAGTCACGTACGCATTTCTCGTACCTCTCGATTCCCATCTCCCACATTTCGTTGTCAATCTCCCAGTACTTGACGTTGTATGGCTCCGGGTGGCCGTTGGCGGCGCGCTTTGCGCCCCACTCGCCTGTTGCAGGCTCGTTGCAGTAGCGAACCCAGTTCACCGCATCCTGAAGGATGGAGTCATACTCCTCCGCAGGACGCTCGAAGTGAACGGATACCACAATGACGGGCTCTGCGCCAATCTCACGGCAGAAGCGGATGAATTCATCTGTTCCGAAACAGTTCTGGTCATAGTCCATCCACTGCCAGTGAGGCCAGCGATAGCGGTTCTCCTGAGGTCCCACGCCCCACTGCCAGTAATACTGGGCAACGTAACCTCCGCCCGGCCAGCGCAGACAGGTAGGATGAAGCTCCTTCACTGCGTTGAAGATGTCCGGACGGAATCCGCCCAGGGACTCTCCCGTCTTGGTCGTGAGCGTGGCCTGGTCAACCTGCACGGTGCCGTTCTTTACTATGATTGCGAAATCGGCGTCTCCGCTGAGGGATCCAAGCGGAAGGTTGATGTCGAACTTCTTCCAGGCATTGCCGGGAACTCCGAGGTTCTGCTCCAGGATAATGTTGTTACCCCTCTTGAGGCCTACGGAAAGGGTTCCGTTGCCCTTTGCATAGATGGATCCAAGGAAGGTCTCCCCTGCAATCAGGTTCTGAGGACCCTGTGAAACGCCTGCTGGAGTTGCTCCGGCAGTGATCTTCTGGGAATAGTCCATATTGATGGCGTCGCCCTTCACCAACTCATAGCTGCCGTTGCCGAACGCATCCCACTGAGGAGCCACTGAAGGGATCTTCACGTCTTCCGGTGTGCCCTCGAAGTAAACCACCTTTCCGTTGGATGAGGTTACGCGGATGTTCTTGTAGTAGGCTTCGGTGTAGTTCACCCAGAAGTCGATGTCGTTCTTGCCGCTGCTCTCCAGCTTGCTATAGCTGACAACGTTCTTTCCGTCCCAGTAAACCTTGATGGACTTACCGGCGCATACGATGCGCAGCTTGTGCCAGTCTTGGTTCTCGTTGATCTGGGCGGTTGTGGCCTTCTTGGTAACCATAGACTCAAGGGTGTTCACCCTGCGGACGTTCCCCCTGAACTCGGTCTCACGCTCCACCATCTTGGCAATCCCAAAGTAAGGATCCACCTGCTGCTGCATTGCCTGCTGGGCCTGAGCCATGGCGGCTGCGACAGCCTGGGCCTCGGTCTGTCCGGGATTGAGGATACGGGCCTCGTAATAAGGATTGTGGACGCGCACGTAATATGGCTTTCCGTCAGCTCCGTTCTTAACGGCGAAGCGCATATCCATAAGGCCTCCGCTCCAAGAACGGCGGGCAAGCCTGTAGGAGCGCCACTTGACATCCATATTGATCTCGTAATTGTCTGTGTTTACGGTAGTTATATGGATAGGCTGCTCGTAGCGGGTAGGAGAATGGAGGACGTTTTCCTCGTCCATATGCCATCCGTCAAAGAAGCCGTCGCGCGGAGGAATGCCTGGATAATGCTCTGGCTCGAACGAACGTTCGTAGATGAGCTCCTGCCAAACTCCGTTGTTCGCGGAGAAATAGATATGCTCAAAGAGCTGGCCGTAGAGCATAGGGTCGATCTGCCCTGCTACAGCCTTTGACTTGACGTTGATGTTGACGTTTTCCTGCGCCGAAGCAGAAAAACACATTGCTGACAGAATCAGCAATGTGGTTAAAAGTCTTTTCATTATGAATTATTTTGTAAGAATGATCTGTTTGCCAAGCTTGAGCTTGTCACCTGAGTCGTCCACAGTCCAGTATTGAGGTTTTCTTCCGCCGTTGCCCTCGGAGTGGTGAACCACATACCTGAGTTCGCCGTCAAAGGTCTTGAAGAGCATTCCGTGGCCGGAGTTGTTTGCGAGGAACGGTTCCGGTTCCTGAACCCAAGGTCCCTCGATCTTGCCGGACTCTGAGTAGCATACGCACTGGATGTAACGCTCCTTGCCCCAGGAAGACCAGAGCATTCCAAGCTTGCCGGTCTGGGTGCGGAACATCTGAGGGCCGTCTGTAACCCATCCGGGGAGCTTCATTCCGAATGTAGCCTCTCCAAGGACGTTCATCTCACCCACTGCAGGGTTCTCGGAAGCGCGGAACATTGTCACAGGCTTCTTGGAAACGGTATAGGTGAGGTCCGGTGCCAGCTCAATGTAGTCCATTGTACCGTCGATGAGCTGGGTCCACTCGTGTACGAAAATCATATATATCTTTCCGTCCTCTTCGTAGAGAGTACCGTCGATGCAGTCCCAGTCGTGAGGCTGATAGTCGTAGCCGGGCTCGATTGAGAAAGGAACGAAAGGTCCTTCAGGGCTCTCGGAACGGAGAAGGTAAGTCTGGTTGTGAGGCACGTTGTACCTTCTTGGGATGGCCTGGATAATCTCGCTGTGGTCGCTCCAGGTTCCTGCATAGTAATAATAGTTGCCAATCTTATGGATTTCAGCAGCTGCGGCGAAGCCGGCCCTCTCGCACCAGGTGCCTGAGATGTCAATTACGTTGTAAGGTCCCTCCCACATAATGAGGTCCTTGCTGCGGTACTGGCGTCCGCCAGAAGAAGTGAGGTAATAGGTCTTGGTAGCATCGTCTGCCAGGATGTAAGGATCGCTCATTGAAAGGTCGTTGAAGTGCACGGTCCTTATCTGGTTTGCGGCAGCCTGCTGCCTGGCGCGGCGCTCAGCCATACCAGCGGTGTCCCTGGGGGCCTGAGGCGTGGCGGAAATGATACCGCCAAAGTTGTTCTGGCCAGGATTGGCCCTTGGTGCCTGCTCTACAGGCTCTATAGGTTCAGGTTCCGGTGCAACGCACGGCTGAGGGCCGTTGTTGCAGGAAAAAAGCATCGGAAGGCATATTGCCCACGCAAAAATCAATGAATGTTTTTTCATACTATAGATGGTTAACAAAATAATGCAGTCAGATTAAGACAAATATAATAATTATTAAAAAGAATCTATAGCAGCGGATACAAAAAAAGGACGCTGGCCAGACAATCTGGTCAGCGTCCTCGAAGAACGGCAGCTACCTACTCTCCCACCTGGTGGGGCAGTACCATCGGCGCCAGTGAGTTTAACTTCTCTGTTCGGAATGGAAAGAGGTGGGTCCTCACCGCTATAGCCACCGCAGTATAT
>JAGCYZ010000102.1 GCA_017960545.1 Bacteroidales bacterium | reverse complement strand
CGCTTAGGAGTGGTTCCTGCCTTTTTGAAATGCCCCTGAAGAGGCGCGCTGGTGTGTTTTTCTGTAGTTTCGTCATAGGCAAGCTGTACAGCGGCATAACCATCTTTCTCTACTGTACGTACCTGCGTAACAACACACGGCCCAGCTTCGACAACGGTGCATGGAATATTTTTTCCATCAGCACCGAAAACGGAAGTCATTCCGATTTTCTTTCCAATTAATCCAGGCATTGGTTTGATAATTAATTGATTATAAATACTTTAAGCCCAAAATGGTCTTTTTGGGGGTTGCAAATATACGGATATTTTTTTGATTTTCAACAATTTATTAACATTTAAATATGTATCTTTGTCAGCTATGATTTTAGGGATCTTCGGATTTTTGAACATGTCCTTCGTGGACTTCCTGGACATAATCCTGGTGGCGTTCCTCATTTTCTTCCTCTTCAGGTGGATCAGGGGATCGTCCGCGATGACCATCCTCATAACCGTAGTCCTTATGCTCATAGTGCGCGTGATAGTGGAGGCGCTGAACATGAAACTGATGTCGGCGCTTATGAGCGCGGTGGTGGACATAGGAATCCTGGCGCTCATCGTGCTGTTCCAGCCGGAAATCAGGCACTCGCTTTTCAAGCTGGGCGGCAAGGGCGGAATAGCGCGCAACACGCTCAAGATGTTCGACCGTCTCTTCGGCCTTAAGGAAGACAGGCTGGCGGACGCTTCCGTGAGGGAGATTGCCGAGGCCTGCTGGGAGATGTCGGACCAGAAGGAGGGCGCGCTCATAGTGCTCACCAAGCAGAATTCCCTGGAATACATAATAGAAACCGGAGACCGTGTGGACGCGCGCATCAGCAAGCGCCTCATCCTTAACATCTTCTTCAAGAATTCCCCTCTCCACGACGGAGCAATGGTGATAGGTTCCGACAGGATAGTGGCGGCGCGCTGCACCCTGCCCATCACGGGCAGGACTGACATCCCCGCCCACTACGGAATGCGCCACAAGGCCGCAATAGGCCTCACGGAGGAATGCGACGCCCACGTCATTGTGGTCTCAGAGGAGACCGGAAGGGTCTCATACGCCAGGAACGGAGAGATTTCCACCGTAAATACAATTAACGAACTGTTCGGCCTGCTGGGCACATCGTTCCAGCAGACGGGCGTTTCCCAGGAGAAGAAATCGTGAGCGGGAATGGAACCATAGACGCCAGGCTGGAAAGCAAGCTCGGATTCGACCGGGTAAGGACGGCTATTTCCGACCACTGTTCTACAGACTACGCCGTGCAGCGCACCGCGTCGGAGGCGTTCAGCAGCGACAAGGCCGAAATCTCCCGCCGCCTTGCCCTCACGGACGAGATGCGCCTCATTGTAATGTTCGAGGAATCCTTCCCCACAAGCGGATACATAGACTGCCTTCCGTTCCTCAACCCGCTGAGCAACGAGGGCTACAACATAGACCTCCTGTCCCTGGGCAAGCTCCGCACAATGATGGAGACAATCCGCAAGATCACGGGCTTCTTCCACGGCATCAAGGACGGCATATATCCAAACCTCAAGAAGATTTCTTCCTCCATACTGTACTTCCCTGAAGTGCAGCGCCGCATTGACACCATCCTGGACAAATACGGCGAAATCAAGGACACCGCTTCCGAAGAGCTCTACAAGATACGCAAGAGCATCAAGGAAAAGGAGGGCAGCATCTCCCGCAGGGCTGGAGCAATCCTCAAGAAGGCCCAGGAAGACGGAATCGTGGACTCGGACCTGGGAATCACCATACGCGACGGCAAATACCTCATACCGGTGAACAGTATGCGCAAGCGCAGCCTGGCCGGCTTCATATACGACGAATCCGCCTCCGGCAAGACCACTTTCGTGGAGCCCGCGGAAATAGTGGAACTGGAGAACGAGCTCAGCGAGCTCCGCTTTGCCCAGAACAGGGAGATAGCGCGCATCCTTGCGGACTTCAGCGACTTCCTGAGGCCGTACGTCCCAGACCTTATGACAGGGGGCGCCTTCATAGGGGAGATGGACTTCCTGCTGGCCAAGGCCCAGACCGCCCTTGATTACATAGCGGGCGTGCCCGTAATCTCCGAGGACGGGGAACTGCACCTGCGCAAGGCGCGCCACCCGCTGCTGGAGAAAGCCCTCAAGAAAGAAGGCAAGGAGATGGTTCCGCAAACCGTGAACCTGACTCCGCAAAAGCACATCCTTCTCATTTCCGGCCCCAATGCCGGAGGAAAGTCAGTGTGCCTCAAGACTGTGGGCCTGCTGCAGTATATGTTCCAGTGGGGAATGCTCATCCCCACTTCAGAAGCATCAGAACTGCCTGTATTCCAGAATATTATGCTAAGCATTGGCGATGACCAGTCCATTGACAACGACCTTAGCACTTACAGTTCCTTCCTGGCCGATATGAAGGAAATGCTGCGCAGCGCCTCGCCGCAGACGCTGGTGCTCATAGATGAGTTCGGCTCAGGCACTGAGCCCGCCGCCGGCGGCGCCATTGCGGAGTCCATACTGGTGGAACTGGACAAAAGGGGCGTGTACGGAGTGATCACCACCCACTATACCAACCTCAAGCTCTACGCGGCGGGACAGGATACGGGCGTCCAGAACGGGGCTATGATGTTCGACGCAAAGAACATTGTCCCGCTGTTCAAGCTGGAAACCGGCCTCCCGGGCAACTCCTTCGCCTTTGAACTGGCCCGCAAGATGGGCCTGCCGGAGGCCATAGTCAAGGATGCGGAGCAGAGGGCCGGAGAGGAATACGTGGGCATTGAGCGCAACCTCCGCAAGATTGTCCGCAACCGCAAGGCCCTGGACGAGAAACTCCAGAAGATCAAGCAGACGGACAAGATGCTGGAAGGCATCACGGAAAAATACCAGAAGGAGCTGGAAGACATCCAGACCCAGAAGAAAGAGATACTTACCGTGGCCCGCAAGGAGGCTATGGATATTGTGAAGGACGCCGGAAAGCAGGTGGAGAAGACCATCCGCGACATCCGGGAATCCGGTGCGGGAAAGGAGCAGACAAAGGAGGCCCGCAAGGAGCTGCAGGACTTTGTGCAGGCGCTCGAGCAGCGCAAGTCCAAGGAAATGGAGGCCAGGGACAAGTACCTGGAGGACAAGATGCAGCAACTGAGCAAGCGCCGCAAGCCGTCCAAGGCCTCAACCCAGACGCGCATAGAGGACTTCCGCAAGACCCCTCCCAAGATTGGGGAGAAGGTGCGCGTAAAGGACAACGGAATGGTGGGCGAGGTGGCCCGCGTATCCAACAAGGCGGTGACCCTTATCATTGGAAACATAACCAGCAAGATGCCTCTGGACCGCGTGGAAAGGATTTCTTCCAACGAGTTCAAGGCGGCGGCAAAGGAGAGTTTCAAACCCGTTTTCCGCCAGCTGGACAGCAGCATACAGGAGCGCAAGCTCAAGTTCAAGCCGGAACTGGACGTAAGGGGGCAGAGGCTCCAGGACGCCCTGGACATTGTGACACATTACATTGACGACGCCATAATGCTCAATATGTCCTCCGTGAGGATCATCCACGGAAAGGGCACCGGGGTGCTCCGGGACGAGATCCAAAAATACCTGAGGACAGTTCCAGGCGTAGCTTCCGTAAAAGACGAAGCAATTCAATTTGGAGGAACGGGAGTAACTATCGTTACTTTTGATTAAATTTACCTCCTGCTATGAAAACTTCAAGGCGGAAGCTCGGGGATCTTGGAGAAGATCTCGCTTGCGAGTATTTGAAAAATGCGGGACAGGAAATCTTGCACCGCAACTGGACCGTGGGACATTTGGAAATAGATATCATTTCCAGAGACTCCAGGGGCCTGCATTTTGTAGAGGTAAAGAGCCGTGTGGCCCCGCTTACGGCACAGCCTCTGGACAATGCCACAAAGGCAAAGATGGCCAAGGTTGCCAAGGCGGCCTTGAGATATGCGGCGGGGCACTCCGGCAGCTCGGAGTTGTTTTTTGATATTGTTACGGTAGTGTTCCAAGGAGGCAGGACAGATATAACATACTATCCGCAGGCTTACCTGCCCATTTATTATTGAGTGAACAATGAGTGAACACAATTATTGCGTGATTATGGCCGGTGGAGGCGGTTTCCGCTTCTGGCCCATAGGTAGGACCTCAAACCCAAAGCAGTTCCTGGACATTACCGGGGACGGGGACTCCTTCTTGCAGCTCTGCTACCGCAAGGCTTCCCAGATTGTCCCCCGCCAGAACATCCTGGTAGTAACCCTGGCAAACTACGCCTCCCAGGTGCAGGAGCAGCTTCCGGACCTCCCGGGAGAGAACCTGCTTCTGGAGCCGTACGGAAGGCAGACCGCCCCGTGTATAGCGTACGCATCGTACAAACTGCTCAAGAAAGACCCTGAGGCCGTGTTTGCCGCAATCCCTTCCGACATCCTCATAGGGGAAGAGCCGGAATTCAACGAGACAATGCAGAAGGCCCTGGCCTATGCTGCGGAAAACCAGGCCCTGATCACCCTTGGAATAGTTCCCAACAAGCCGGACACCAACCTGGGTTACATCCAGGTCAAAGGCGGCCAGAACTCCTATAAGAAAAACATCCCTTCAAAGGTCAAGACCTTTACTGAGAAGCCTGACAAGGCCCTTGCCGAGATATTCTTCCACAGCGGGGAATTCCTGTGGAACTCCGGTATCTTCGTATGGAAGGCCAAGGTCATCAAGGAGGAGATGGAAAAGCACATCCCCCAGATAATGTCCCTGTTCAAAGGCCTCGACAAGGTGATTGGAACGGTTTCGGAAGCTCCTTTCCTGGAGAAGATCTACGGGGATATGGACAAGATATCCATAGACTACGGTGTAATGGAAAAGACGGAACTGGCTTGGGTTTACCCAACCCGCTTCAGCTGGACGGACCTTGCCAACTGGGATTCCCTGTACGAATTCTCCCAGAAAGACACCGCAGGGAACGTGCTGGAAGGGGGAAAGATAATAAGCGCGGAAAACAAGAACAGCATTATAGCCACCACGGGCAAGAACAAGCTCCTGGCCGTGAGGGGCCTCAAGAACTATATAGTTATAGATACTCCGGACGTACTGATGATATGCCCTAAGGACGATGCCAAACTGAATGCCATCTTTACCCAGATAGGGCTGCCGGAGTATGAAGACTTCAGATAGATGCAGGTATTGAAATTCGGCGGCACTTCCATTGCCACCGCCACTAATATCTCCAGGGTACTGGACATTGTGGGCGCCGCAGCCCGCAAGGACCGCGTCATCCTGGTCTGCTCCGCCATAAGCGGCTGCACGGATTCGCTGCTGCTTGTGGGCGCCGGCGCCGTCCATTACACGGACCGGATATCTGAACTGGAAGACCGCCACAGGGAAATCATTACCAGGCTGTTCACAGGGGCCCAGAGGGATGAGGCGCTCAAGGAATGCGAAGACATCTTCAAGCAGATAAGGCAGCGCCCACCGTGCACCGAGGCCTTTGGAGAGATACTTTCCACCAAGATAATTGCACGCAAGCTTGCCTGCGACGGCATTGAAGTGCAGTGGCTGGATTCCCGCAAGCTGGTGATCAAGGACGATGTCAAGGCCACTTACGCAAACATCGCCTCCGCCGTTGAAAAGAGGCGGGCGGTGCGCGTCTTCGTGGCCCCGGGCTTCATTGCCCGGGACAAAGAAGGAAGCGTCACCACCCTGGGGCGCGGAGGCTCGGACTACAGCGCGGCGCTTTACGCCGCCGCAGTGGGCGCCTCAAGCCTCCAGCTGTGGACGGACGTGCCCGGCATAATGACCACCAACCCCAAGGACCTGTCCCAGGCCCGCACAATACCACGGCTGTCTTACGACGCCGCCTGGCGCCTTGCGGAGCACGGGGCAAAGGTTCTATACCCTCCTACCGTAAAGCCCGCCCAGGAGGCCGGAATAGCCATTGAAATCAAGAATACCTTTGACCCGTCCAACCCGGGAACCATAGTTGGCGACTTCAAGGACGCAAAAGGCTGGATAGGGCTGGCCCGCAAAGACCATTATATCTACCTGGTAACCGCCGGGGACATTGACACCGCCAGCGCCCGCACCCGCATAAACGGGGTGCTTGACCGCCGCTGCATCAGCTGGGAGGACATATCCTTCCAGGACGGACTCATAAGCATAAAAGTTCCTTACGACCAGCAGAAAGAGGCCCTCAAGGGCCTCCACAGGGAGTTCTTTGAACTGGAGCCTAACCGCACCCGCCGCATTTTCATCGCCGGCTACGGCGCGGTGGGCAAAGCCCTGGTGAAGATGATAGGGGACACCTCAATGACGGTGGCGCACAACAGCGGCAAGACGCTGCGCATAGCGGGCGTGTCCAACAGCACGCACTATGCCATCCGCCCGGGAGGGCTTATGCCTTGGGAGGTCGATGACGCCCTTGCAAGCGGGCAGGACGCCACCGGCGACGCCTTCTGCAAGGCGGTGATAGGCCTTGAGCCGCATCAGGCGGTATTCGTGGACTGCACGGACAGCGAGGCCATCTACAAGCAGTACGAAGCCTTGCTGGAGGCCGGCATCAGCGTGGTATCCTCCAACAGGCGCTCGCTTGCAGTGCCCTACGCGGAGTACGCGCGTATGAAGACAGCCGCCCTTCAGTCCGGCTGCTTCCTCCGCTACGAGACCACCGTGGGCGCCGCGCTCCCTTTCCTGGAGAGCATCGCTATGAGCGCGAATTCCAGCGACGAGATAATAAGCATAGAGGCTGTGGTTTCCTGCACCCTCAACTACATATTCAGCTCCAAGGAGAGCTTCACGGAAACCCTGCGCAAGGCCCAGAAAGAGGGCCTTACGGAAAAGGACCCCCGCACGGACCTTGGCGGAAGGGATGCTATGCGCAAGCTGATCATCCTGGCCAGGGAAGCGGGCGTGCACCTTGAGGAGAAAGACGTGGAAATTGAGCCCGTCCTTGACAGCAGCTTCTTCGAGGGAAGCGTAGAGGACTTCTACGCAAAGCTGGAGAAGGCCGAACCCCGCTTCGGCCGCAACCAGCGCTTTGTGGCTTCCCTCGTGAAAGACCCTTCCAGCCCTCTGGGCTACAAGGCGTCCATCCGTGTGCAGACAGTGGACGAGAGCCATCCGGCATACTGGCTGCACGGCACGGACAACGCCATCATAGTGCGCAGCACTTTCCACCCTTCGCCTCTGGTGATCCAGGGAGCCGGCGAAGGGGCAAGGGTTGCCGCTTCCAGCATTTTGAACGACATTTTAAAGTAGTGTATTATGAAAGTTTTGATCAGCGGTTACGGCCGAATGGGCCACATGATTGAAAAAGTCCTTGAACGCCAGGGAATTGAACTTGCCGCGGCAACGGAAGACGTCTGCTCCACGGCGCCGGAGCTGGCAAAGGAATGCGTCTGCATCGATTTCACGTTCCCCCAGTCATTCCGCGCCAACTACAAGTTCCTTGCGGACAACTTCAAGGCGGTTGTAGTGGGAACCACCGGATGGGAAGACATCAGGGAAGAGGTCATCGGGTATTTCCGCCAGAAAGGCACCACGATGATCTACGCCTCCAATTTCTCAATCGGGGTGAACGCCCTGTTCGCTGCTGTCAGCAGGGCCTCCAGCATCCTCAAGGGACACGGATACGAGCCCCATATAGAGGAGACACACCACATCCACAAACTGGATGCCCCCAGCGGTACTGCCAAGAGCCTTGCCGCGCTGGTAAAGGACTCCCTGGACGATGAAGTCCAGATAACCTCAAAGCGCGAAGGCGAAGTTGCCGGAATCCACACGTTGACCCTCACTTCGGCGGTTGACAGGCTCACATTCACCCACGAGGCCTTCTCAAGGGAAGGATTCGCCGTGGGAGCCGTCTATGCGGCTATGCTCACGGAGGAGATACGCGGCGTTCACGAATTCAAGGAGCTCATATTATGACAAAGCCGTTGTTCTATGGTTGCGGAACCGCGTTAGTGACGCCTTTCCGCGGCGGCAAAGTGGACTATGAGACCTATGCCGCCCTTGTGGACCGCCAGGTGGCCGCAGGCGTGAACTTCCTTGTGGCCCTTTCCACTACCGGAGAAACCCCCACCCTGAACGCAGAGGAAAAGATCCGCCTTGTCCAGATAACCCGCGAACACTGTGCAGGGCTGCCCGTCCTTGTAGGATGCGGCACCAACAGCGTTGACGGTACAATTGCAAATATGGAACTCCTGGCCCCCTACGGGCCCGACGGATGGCTTGTAGTGGTTCCCTATTACAACAAGCCCACCCAGGAAGGAATGTACCGCTACTTCAAGGCCATTGCCGCAGCCGCGGACAAGCCCATAGTACTGTATAACGTACCCGGGCGCACGGGCGCAAATATGCAGGCGGAAACCTGCCTGCGCATTGCGCGTGAAGTGCCCGGCGTAATTGCCACAAAAGAGGCCTCGGGAAAAGTGGACCAGGTGGCGGACATCCTCAAGGGAGCCCCTGAAGGATTCTCCGTGATCAGCGGCGATGACGACATCACCCTGGACATAATGGAGAAAGGCGCCGTGGGCGTCATTTCCGTCGCTTCCAACGTAGATCCGGCAAGGGTCAGCAAGATGACTTCCCATGCCCTGGCAGGCGAATGGGACAAGGCCAGGCAGGTGGACAACGCCCTCAAGCCGCTCTACAAGGCCTGCTTTGTAGAATCCAGCCCCATTCCCGCAAAGGCTGCTCTGAACCTTATGGGACTGTGCTCAAATGAAATGAGGCTCCCTTTGGTGGAAGCCTCACAAAGCACCATAGACCTTATGGCGGAACTTATACAAGGTGTTTGATAAGTTCCTCGGGTTCTCCCTCCAACAAGTCTATTACCGGGATTTCTATCATAGTATAGCATCCCGGTTTTTGTTTAACCGCGGCGCGGGCGCAGGAAACGAGCACCTGTCCCGTGAGAGCCGGGTTGTTGATCTTCATACTGAACTTGAAAAGCTGGTTATGAGTCTTTCCGGAGACGCCTTTGCGGGCCATTGCTACTCCGTGCCCTACATCGTTGATGTCCTCTATGCTGCCAACCCTTATCACGTGGGTCTCGTCTGAACTGAAGTACGGGTCTGCAAGGATGTCGGCCGTAACCTGGTCGAAATCAGCGCCTTCCTCCAGTTCTACATATACCATACGGCGGTGGAGGCCGGTTCCCTTGGGAATGGTGAGGCTGAGTGCGTCAGCCACGCCTTCCTTGCTCTTTGCAACCACGGAGTGTCCCATTGACCTTCCGGGGCCGAAGTTGGTATATGATATTCCTTTTGGCGCAAGCGCTTCCATAAGGGCACGGACAACGGAATCGCTGCCCGGATCCCATCCGGCGGAAATGATGCTCACGGCATTGCCTTCCTTGGCAATGGGATCGAGGTCCTTGCGGAGATCCCAGATCTGGCTGTGGATATCAAAGCTGTCAACAGTGCTGATACCCATCTTGAGATACTTCTGGGCATTCTCCTTAACGCTCCTGGAAGGGGTGGCAAGTATGGCCACGTCAACCTTTCCAAGGTCCCTGATGTCGGAAACCACCTTGAAATCCTGCAGTTCCTTATATTCTCCGGCATTTCCGCTGCGGCGGACGATGCCCACACACTCCATATCGGATGCCGCCAGGACTGCGTCCAGGGAGTACTTGCCGATATTACCGTAACCTACAATGGCAACTTTGATCTTATCCATAACACACTACTTTTGGTTTATTCTCTGACAATATTTGCTCCGAGAGCGTTGAGGCGCTCTTCTATGTTCTCGTAACCGCGGTCTATCTGCTCAATGTTCTCTATCTGGGACACGCCCTTTGCGCTCATTGCGGCAAGGAGCATTGCAATACCCGCGCGGATATCCGGGGAGGTCATCCTGTTCGCCCTCAGCTTGATGGCGTGGTCGTGGCCGATGACCACGGCGCGGTGAGGGTCGCAGAGGATTATCTGGGCGCCCATATCTATAAGCTTGTCCACGAAGAACAGCCTGGATTCGAACATCTTCTGGTGGATGAGGACGCTTCCCTTGCACTGGGTGGCCACAACCAGCATAACGCTTAGGAGGTCAGGGGTGAGTCCTGGCCAGGGCGCGTCGGAAATGGTCATTATGGAGCCGTCCACGAAGGATTCAATCTCATAACTGTCCTGTTTGGGGACTACTATGTCGTTTCCTTTCTGCTCAACCTTGACGCCCATACGGCGGAAACTCTCAGGGATGATTCCCAGGTCCTTCATTGAGACGTCCTTGATGGTGAGGGTGGAGCTTGTGATGGCCGCAAGGCCAATGAAGCTTCCCACCTCGATCATATCAGGAAGGATGGTGTGGCTGGCGCCTCCTAGTTCCTTTACTCCGGTAATGGTGAGCAGGTTGGAGCCTATGCCCTGTATCTTGGCGCCCATCGCGGTGAGCAGGCGGCAGAGCTGCTGGACGTAGGGCTCGCACGCGGCGTTGTAGATTGTTGTGACGCCTTCTGCCAGGACGCTGGCCATCACAATGTTGGCGGTACCGGTGACGGAGGCCTCGTCCAGGAGCATATAACAGCCCTTGAGGCCCTGAGGCGCTTCAAGGAGGAAGGCGCGCTTCTCGTGCTCGTAAGTGAGGGACGCTCCCAGCTTGCAGAAGCCGTCAATGTGGGTGTCCACGCGGCGGCGGCCAATCTTGTCCCCGCCGGGCTTCGCAAAGTATGCGCTGCCAAAACGGGCAAGGAGCGGTCCTACCACCATTACGGAGCCCCTGAGACGGGCGCAGGCGCTTACGAAGTCAGCGCTGCGGATGTATGAAGGGTCTATGTCCCTGGCGCAGAAGGAATACTCCCCGCGGGAGAGCCTCTCCACCTTTACGCCCATACCCTGGAGCAGGGCTATGAGGTTCTTTACGTCAAGGATTTCCGGGACATTGGAGATGCGCACCTCGCTCTTGGTAAGCAGCACGGCGCTGATGACTTCCAATGCCTCGTTCTTGGCACCCTGCGGACGTATTTCCCCGCTGAGGCTGTGACCTCCTTCTACTATGAACTTGCTCATATATGCTCTACTTCCGGGATTAATTCTACCCCAAATTTATCATAAACTTCTGACACTATAAGCCCTTCCAGCTCCAAAATTTCGTCCGGGGTGGCATTTCCGGTATAATTTACCAGAACAAGGGGCTGCGCGTGGTGCACTGCGGCGTTGCCGCGACGCATTCCCTTGAAGCCGCACTGGTCTATCATCCAGGCCGCCGGAACCTTTACGCGTGCGGCGTCAAGGTCATAATGCGGCACCTGGTAGTCGTCTCCATTACGCAGTTTAGCAATGCGCTCTATATCCTGGAATTTCTCCCTGCTCACAATGGGATTGCGGAAGAAACTGCCGGCGCTTCCCATAACCTTGGGATCCGGAAGCTTCTCCATACGGATCTTGATCACGGCATCCCTGACTTCCTGCGGAGTCTTGGGCTCCTTGCCTCCCAGGGCCTCTTTAATGCCCTTGTATTCCAGTTTTGGGGAATACGTGCGGGAGAGGCGGAAAAGGACGCTGGTAACTATGTAGCGGCCCTTGTCAGGGGCTTCCTTGAAGCGGGAGGTGCGGTAGTCATATTTGCATTCGTCCACCTTGAAAGTGCATTTCGTGCGGGTCTGGGTGTCATAGCAGACCACTCCGGAAATGATGTCCTTGACCTCCACGCCGTAGGCGCCTATGTTCTGGACGGCGGCGGCGCCGGTCTCCCCCGGGATAAGGGAGAGGTTCTCAGCGCCCCAGAGGCCGTGGCCGCAGGTCTGGGCGACGAAGTCGTCGAACAGGACCCCTGCTCCCACGGCCACCAGCACCTCGCTCAGGCCCATATCGATGTACTTTATGTACTTGATGGCTGAGTGAAGCACGGTGCCCTTGAAATCCCCGGTGAAAAGCAGGTTGCTGGCGGATCCAATGTGAAGCACCGGCTGAGGCAGGGCCTGGAAGTCCAGGTCGTTCAGGTCCTCGGCCTTGTCATATTGTATAAAGCAAGCGCAGGACACCTTCATTCCAAAAGTGTTCTGCGTGCTTAAATCGTAAATATCAGTCTTTGTAATCAATTTACTCTTTACGGATATCTATCTGCAGTTCGTCAAGCTGGGTCTGGTCAATCTCAGACGGGGAATCTATCATAACGTCACGTCCCTGGTTGTTCTTGGGGAATGCGATGAAGTCCCTGATGGTCTCCTGCCCGCCGAACAGGGCGCACACGCGGTCGAATCCGAACGCGAGGCCGCCGTGAGGCGGAGCCCCGAACTTGAAGGCGTTGATGATGAACCCGAACTTGAGCTCCGCATCTTCCTTTGAGATGCCAAGCACCTGGAACATACGGCTCTGCATTTCTGCGTCGTGGATACGGATGGAACCTCCTCCAAGCTCGGTTCCGTTGAGAACAAAGTCGTACGCGTTGGCGCAAACCCTCTCAAGGTCCTCTTTCCTGTCAGAGTAGAACCACTGTTCGTGCTCCGGCTTTGGCGCGGTGAACGGATGGTGCATAGCGTAGAAGCGCTGGGTCTCGTCGTCCCACTCAAGGAGAGGGAAGTCAACCACCCACAGCGGGGCGAATACGCCCGGATCCCTCTTGCCCAGCCTGGCGCCCATCTCAAGACGCAGGACGCCAAGCTGCGTCTGCGTCTTTCTCCTGGGGCCGCAAAGGGCAAGGACAATGTCTCCCTGCTGTGCTCCGCACCTTTCAGCCACCTTTGCCAACTGCTCCGGTGAATAGAATTTGTCAACGGAAGACTTTATGCTGCCGTCCGCGTTGAGCCTGATATATACAAGGCCCTTGGCACCAACCTGGGGCCTTTTTACCCATTCAGTGAGTTCGTCAATCTGCTTGCGGGTGTACTCTGCGCCGCCGGGAACGGCGATGGCGCCAATGTACTCGCTGCCGTCGAACACGCCAAAACCAAAGCCCTTGACAAGGTCGGATATCTCGTGGATTGTCATCCCGAAGCGGATGTCCGGCTTGTCGGAGCCGTAGCTGTCCATAGCGTCGTACCAGCTCATCCGCGGAAGCGGATTGGGGATCTCCACGCCCAGGACGTTCTTGAACAGGGTGCGCATCATACCCTCGAAGGTATTCAGCACGTCCTCCTGCTCCACGAAAGACATCTCGCAGTCTATCTGGGTGAATTCCGGCTGGCGGTCTGCGCGGAGGTCCTCGTCACGGAAGCAGCGTACTATCTGGAAGTATCGGTCATAGCCGGCAACCATACGCAGCTGCTT
>JAGCYZ010000101.1 GCA_017960545.1 Bacteroidales bacterium | reverse complement strand
ATGGCCTGGTTGAGCGATCCGTCAAAGCCTATGACGCCGATGCACCCGCCGTAGGCGCCGCGGCAATGGGGCTCATATTCACTTATGAGCTGCATTGCCCGCACCTTAGGCGCGCCGCTGAGCGTGCCTGCGGGGAAAGTGTCCAGGAAAGCCTGGACAGGGTCCGCCCCGTTGTCCAGTTCACCTGAGACACGGGACACCAGATGTATTACGTGGGAATAATACTGCAGGTCCTTGTAGAAGTCAAGCTTCACGTTATGGCAGTTTCGGCTGAGGTCGTTGCGCGCCAGGTCAACCAGCATTACGTGCTCGCTGTTCTCCTTGGGATCCTGGCGCAGCAGGTCCGCAGCCCTGCGGTCTTCCTCATCAGACCCTGTACGCTTTGTAGTTCCGGCAATAGGGTCTATGTACGCCCTTCTGCCCTTTATCCTGCAATGGGTTTCGGGCGATGACCCGAATATCCTGAATCCTCCGAAGTCAAAATAGAACAGGTACGGACTGGGGTTGATGCTCCGCAGTGCCCTGTAGAGCTTGAAGTCGTCGCCTTCATACTTCTGTACGAATCGTCTTGAGAGGACTATCTGGAACACGTCGCCCCTGAGGCAATGCCTTATTCCGCGGCTGATGATCTCGCGGTGCTGGTTGTCAGTAAGGGTCGAGGAGGTGTCTCCAACCGCCTTGAAGCCGTATGCGGGCATACCGGACTTGCCCAGCGCCTTCATCAGCGAAGCAACGTCTTCCTCGCCGCCCAGGCTCGCTATCTTCATCTTGTTGTTATGATGGTCGAACTCTATGACATCCCTGTACATAATGTAATACAGGTCCGGAGCGTCGTCCTTCTCCATTGTCTGGTCTTTTATGTTAATCCCTTCAAGGTACTTCACGCTGTTGAAGGAAGTATAGCCGAAGAGTCCGAACAGTCCGGAGTCTTCCCCCTTGACCTTCACCCTGTCAAGGAATCCGCGGATCGCATCCCTTGCGGAATAATCGCCGCCAACGGTGCGCTCCGTCTTGCTGCCGTCGGGAAATACCAGCCTTGCGGTGCCGTGCGCTATTGCCACGCTGCCCATTGGCTTCACTCCGATGAAAGACCTGGAATTTGCCGGATCGTTGTAATCCGAGCATTCCAGAAGCATACTTGTGGGATACAGGTCCCTAAGCCTCAAATAGACCCCGACGGGTGTGTGCATATCTGCCAGGATAGTCCGGCTACGGGCTGTAAATTCAAAAATCTCCATATTCTTTTGCCATTGATTTGTTATCCAGATAAGTTACTATGTCTTTGTCTCCCCTTCCGCTAACAGTCAGGACCACTACGTCAGAAGGCTTGAATTCCAGTTTGGAGAGGGCGGCTATGGCGTGGGCGGATTCGATGGCGGGGATGATGCCCTCCATCCGGGTAAGCTCATAGCCTGCGTATATCGCTTCATTGTCATTGATGCTCAGGACCTTTGTACGGCCCTGCCTCTGCATATTGCAGTGCATTGGGCCAACCCCGGGATAGTCAAGGCCTGCGCTTATAGTGTAGGCTTCCTCTATCTGGCCGTCGTCATCCTGCATTACAAGCATCTTGGCTCCGTGCAGGATGCCCACGGTGCCCCTGTGGAAAGTGGCTGCCGTGCGGTCAGTATCCCAGCCTTGGCCTCCCGCCTCCGCCAGAACTATATTCACCCTGTCGTCGGCAATATAATGATAGATGGTTCCGGCGGCGTTGCTGCCTCCTCCTATGCAGGCCACCAGATAGTCAGGATAATCCCTCCCTTCCTTCTCCTGCAGTTGCACTTTGATTTCTTCAGATATGATGCTTTGCAGCCTTGCCACAAGGTCCGGATACGGGTGGGGTCCCATAGTGGATCCAACAATATAGAAGGTGTCCGAGGGATGGCAGCACCAGTCGCGGATTGCGGCTGAGCAGGCGTCGGAAAGGGTCATGTTTCCAGTCCTGACGGGATGCACTGTGGCGCCCAGCATCTTCATCCTCTGGACATTTGTGTGCTGGCGTTCCACATCCGTGGCCCCCATAAAGATCTCGCATTTCATATCCATAAGAGCGCATACGGTGGCGGTGGCCACTCCGTGCTGTCCGGCACCGGTTTCCGCAATGATGCGTGTCTTGCCCATTGCCTTTGCCAGAAGGATCTGGCCAACGGTGTTGTTTATCTTATGTGCACCTGTATGGTTAAGGTCTTCCCTTTTCAAATACAGCTTACACCCGTACTTGCGGCTCATCCTTGAAGCGTAGTATAAAGGAGACGGCCTGCCCACATAATCTCTCAGAAGGTTCAGGTACTCTTTCTTGAATTCCTCTGACTGGAGGATTCCAAGATACTGTTCCTGCAGGTTGGTTACGGTAGAATAGAGTATCTCGGGTATGTACGCTCCCCCGAACTCTCCGTAGAAACCATTGCTGTCAACATCAAATTTCCGCATAACTGTCATTTGTATTTTCATAAAAAAAGCCTGTCGCAAGAACGACAGGCCTTCAGGTATTATGTGCAATTTCTAGGGTACAAGGCTATCTTCTCACGATTTTTTGGATCTTGAGTCAAGCCACCACCAGAAATTTGCAGTAATGATCATAGGTATCTTTCTTTAAAATGCACTGCTAATATAGGCATTAATGCCAAATAAACAATAACTTTTTAAATTATTTATAACTGAACGCCCTGTATGAATGGGGTTTTATGGTCATTGCGGGATTGGCGCTCTCCCCTGTTTCCAGGTCAGTGAGAGAGATTTGCCCGCCGTTGCCCACCAGCCTGATGTCCACCGGCTGGTCGTTGAAGTTCTCTACTAT